>NZ_JAUBPU010000001.1:0-38470 GCF_036700885.1 Microcoleus sp. S13_B4 | reverse complement strand
AGGGGAAGCTGCTACTTTGAATAATATTGGTGGAGTGTACGACAGCATTTCCCAACCGCAAGCAGCTTTGAATTACTATAACCAAGCTTTACCAATTCAGCGGGCAGTGGGCAATAGGGCGGGGGAAGCTGCTACTTTGAATAATATCGGTGTAGTTTACAAGAGTATCTCCCAGCCACAAGAAGCTTTGAATTACTATAACCAAGCTTTACCAATTCAGCGGGCAGTGGGCAATAGGGCGGGGGAAGCTGCTACTTTGAATAATATCGGTGGAGTGTACAACAGCATCTCCCAATCGCAAGAAGCATTGAAATACTTTAACCAAGCTTTACCAATTAGCCGGGAAGTGGGCGATCGCTTTGGGGAAGCTACTACTTTGAATAATATCGGTGGAGTGTACCACAGCATTTTCCAACCGCAAGAAGCATTGAAATACTTTAACCAAGCTTTACCAATTCAGCGGGCAGTGGGCGATCGCTCTGGGGAAGCTACTACTTTGAATAATATCGGTGGAGTGTACGACAACATATCCCAACCGCAAGAAGCTTTGAAATACTATAACCAAGCTTTACCGATTAGGCGGGAAGTGGGCGATCGCTCTGGGGAAGCTACTACTTTGAGTAATATCGGTTTAGTGTACAACACCATCGGACAACCGCAAGAAGCTTTAAAATACTATAACCAAGCTTTACCAATTAGGCGGGAAGTGGGCGATCGCTCCGGGGAAGCTACTACTTTGAATAATATCGGTGGAGTGTACAACAGCATTTTCCAACCGCAAGAAGCATTGAAATACTTTAACCAAGCTTTACAAATTACGCGGGCAGTGGGTGCTCGCGCGCGGGAAGCTACTACTTTGAGTAATATCGGTTTAGTGTACCGAGATGCGAAGCAACCGACTCAAGCGATCGAAAATTGGGAGCAATCCGTCCAAATTACCTTAGAGATGCGGAGTGGTTTACAGCGGGAAAATAGGAAAAAATTTCTAGAAGCTGAAAGCGGTCCAGCGATCGGCCTCACATCCTTTCTCATCGATCAAAACCAAGCCGATCGCGCTTTCCAATGGATCAACATCGCCACCACAGCCGATCTCGCCGACTACACCCGCTTAATTGACGCCAAAGTAGCCAACCCCCTAACACAAAAAGCCCTTGACGAGTGGAATCAAAAAAATCAACAACTCCAATTCCTCCGTCGCCAACTCGAAGACAAATTCTCAGAAAATCTCTCCCGACAAATGCGGGAATTAGAAACAGAAGTCAACAGCGAAGCAGAAGAAATCCGCCGCCAATTCCCAGAAGTCGCCGAACTCTTTGAAACCACACCCAAAGACATCGCCCAACTGAAAGCAAGTATCGCACCAGATACCGTAGTCATTCAACCCGTCTTGCTAACAAATGTCAAAAATGTCCCCAATACCATCGCCCTATTTGTGTTAACAAAAGACAGTTTAAGTGTTAAAACAATTGCGATAAATCCCGCAGAATTCGACAAACTCCTCACCGAACACCGCGAAGAAATATCAAGCGAACTCACTTCAGATTACAGAGAAACTGGCGGCAAACTATACGACATCCTAATTCGCCCGATAGAAGACCAAATACAGGCATTATCTCCCAAACAATTGAGCATCATCGCCACAGGAAAGTTGCGTTACATCCCCTTTGAAACCCTTTGGGACACGAAAAATCGCAAATTCCTCATCCAGAAATATCCCGTCAACTATCTCACCCGCATTTCCACAAGGTCAATTCCCAATTCTACTTTACAAGGCGGAGTCTTAGCATTAGGAAATCCCATCCCCCGCGCTCCCCAAAATTTAGCTGGTACAGAAGAAGAAGTTAGAAATATCGCTCAATTATTCCCCGGAAGTTCCGCCTATATCGGCAATGCTGCCACCCTCGATCAATTCAAAACTCAAGCACCCCGCTTTCCTTTTTTACACCTAGCAACTCACGGCTGTTTCCAACAGGGAGGCTGTCAAAAATTGGGCATGGAGGAAAATACGCTGCTATTTGCTGACAGCCAATTCAATATTCGCGATGCGGCGTTATTAGGATTGCAAAACACCAGACTCCTCACCTTAAGCGCGTGTCAAACTGCTATGCAAGCGAATTCTAACGGTGAAGAAATATCGGGAGTTGCATATATATTTGAGCGTGCGGGCGCACAAGCGGTGATGGCGAGTTTGTGGAGTGTTGATGATTCAGCTACTAAAGATTTGATGGTTGAATTTTATCAAAATATCAATAAGGGGATGAGTAAAAATGAAGCTTTGCGGCAAGCTAAGTTGAGTCAAATTACTCGCCATCCGTTTTATTGGTCGCCGTTTATTTTAATTGGGGATGCGCGGTAGAATAGGTAGTAGATTGTTGTCAACAACCAGGTCAAATCCGCAGTCCGGCGGGGATTAAAACTGATCCCCCTAGCCCCCCTTAAGAAGGGGGGGACAAGAGCATTCAAAGTCCCCTTTCTTAAGGGATAAGAGCATTCAAAGTCCCCTTTCTTAAGGGATAAGAGCATTCAAAGTCCCCCTTCTTAAGGGGGATTTAGGGGGATCTAGACTTCGATATAAACGAGAGATACAGAATAAATACTGTTGTCCCCCGATCGCACATTTTCACCTAAACTCTCCCCCACAAAGCCAAGCCGCCGCCCCTTCCCCTAGCCGCAATTATCCCATCTTCTAACAGAAAATATGCAAAAAATGCCTGCTTCCCCACACTCAAACTAAAAAATTCCGCCTCCCGCGCTTCTCCACCGCGAATAAATCCTTGATACACAGTTTTACCCAACACTTTCACCGTAATTCTGGTAAAAGCAAAAGCTAAAATATTTTTATTAACCAAAAACTTAGTCGGCCCGGAAAGAGTTAGTACGATCGCCCCAACTTGCACCGAATTCTCCACCCTGCCGATTTCGCTATTCTCTTCCCCTTCAGCAACAGGTTCTGCCGAATAAGCAATTTGAATTCTCGCCACCCACTCAGGGATATAACGTCCCGCACCCAACACAATCCCCGCTTTTTTTCGAGTCTTTTTTGTACCGGTGATAAAGCAGAGTTGCCAGTTGCCGGTTAATTGCTCGAAAGAATAGCGAATTTTATTTTTTTTCGCGTTTTTCTCAGCTTCTAGGAGGGCGGCGACTACAGCCTCGGGAGATGGTTTAGAATTAGATTGGGCAGCTTGTTCTAGAAGAGATAGATTTTCCATTTAATAATATACAGATTTGTATTTTAAGGGTGGTAGCTGAGTCGAGATCCCCCTAAATCCCCCTTAAGAAGGGGGACTTTGAATGCTTCTAAGCCTGCCCTTTTTAACAAGAACTTTGACTGCTTCTTGTCCCCCCCTTATTAAGGGGGGCTAGGGGGGATCGAGCCTACAGTCAACTGCTTGCTTCTTTTCCCTTGTGTTTTGGAGGGCTAGGGACGATCGCATCTGTTAAATGCCTAAGTCCTAAAGCTGCAAGACATTGATAATATTAGCTGACGTAGCGGAGAAAAACATGGTTGCGATCGCCCCCACAGACACAGAAATCATCGTCATCGGCAGCGGGATTGGCGGCTTGACTTGCGCTGCAATGCTCGCCCGCTATGGCTTTGATGTTGTGGTTTGCGAAAGCCATTCGATCGCGGGCGGGGCCGCACACGGTTTTGAACGCGGCGGATTTAGCTTCGACTCCGGGCCCTCGCTGTACTCAGGATTATCCTACAGCCCGTCTGCGAATCCCCTGCGGCAAGTTTTGGATGCGATCGGCGAAAAACTCCCCTGCATCACCTACGATACCTGGGGTTGCTGTTTGCCAGAAGGGGATTTCGACACATCCGTTGGTGCGAGTCAATTTGGCGAAGTGCTCGCACGACTGCGCGGCGCCGAAGCAGTCGCCGAATGGCAGCAACTCCAGCGCATCATGGAACCCTACGCCAAAGCTGCCATAGCCTTGCCCTCCCTGGCTTTGCGCTTCGATTTGGGCGCTGTTTTTACCCTCGGCAAATTTGCGCCGGCTTTCCTGCAAAGTGCTGGCGATGCGATCGCACTTGCAGGCCCTTTCAGCAAAATTATGGACAAAAATGTCAGAGATCCGTTTGTCCGAAATTGGCTGAATTTGTTGTGTTTCCTGCTGTCTGGACTTCCAGCCGACGGAACGATCGCAGCCGAAGTCGCTTTCATGTTCGCCGACTGGTATCGCCCCAATGCAGTTTTGGACTATCCGATCGGCGGTAGTGCAGCTTTGGTAAATGCCCTGGTACGCGGTTTAGAGCGCCACGGAGGCGGGTTGCTGCTAAATTCCCACGTTGCAGAAGTTTTGGTGGAAAACAACCGGGCTGCGGGCGTGCGGCTGCGATCGGGCAAAATTATTCGATCGCACAAAGCCGTCGTCTCCAACGCTTCCGTTTGGGATACGCTGAAACTGTTGCCTGAAACCTCATTCCCGCAAAGGTTTCGGCAACAGCGGCAGGCGACGCCCGAGTGCGACAGCTTCATGCACCTGCATCTGGGAATTGATGCTGCCGGAGTGCGATCGGACTTGGCTTGTCACTACATCTTCGTCAAAGACTGGGAAATGGGCGTTTCTGCCCCTCAGAACGTCGTTCTCGTCTCGATTCCCTCCCTCCTCGACCCCGACCTAGCGCCTTCGGGAAAGCACGTCATTCACGCATATACCCCCGGAAACGAGCCTTACGATTTGTGGCAAAAGCTCGATCGCACCAGCGAAGAGTACAAGCTGCAAAAACAAGCGCGCGCCGAGGTAATGTGGGAAGCCTTAGAGAGAATTATCCCTAATATTCGATCGCGCGCAGAAGTCACCTTAGTTGGGACACCCCTCACCCACGAACGGTTTTTGCGCCGCCATCGCGGTTCCTACGGGCCCGGAATTCGGGCGGGTAGCGGCTTGTTTCCCGGACCGAGAACGCCTTTAGCAGGGCTGTTTTGCTGCGGAGATTCGACGTTTCCGGGAATTGGTTTGCCGGCTGTTGTTGCTAGCGGTGCGATCGCCGCCAATACGATCGCACCTTTGGACAAACATTTGCAATTGATTCGGGAAGTTATTAGTTAGTTGTTATTAGACATCTCCCATAATTTTTGGGGAACAGGCACCCTGTCTGTTCAAAATCTGCTTTTTAGGAGATGCCTATTAGTTATTAGTTATTTGTTAACGGAATTATTGAAGAGCTTTCATAGCGAAGGACGCGAAGCAAGAGTAAACAATAATTTTATATAGTTCGTAAAATGTGACCGATATCTGTCAGCATAGAAATAGATAGTTCGATCGCCCTGAGAATACCGTGCAACCCGTAGACTTTACAACTTTAACCGCCACTTGCAGCGAACTGCGAGCCCAATGGCTGCCAGCGCGCTTAGAACAAGTCTACCAGCGCGATCGCTTCACCGTGTCCCTGGCCTTCCGCACCATGAAAGGGCGCGGCTGGATTGACCTTTCCTGGCATCCTGTGGCCGCCCGCATCTGCGTAGGCGACCCCCCGCCCCGCATTCCCGATACCTTCACCTTCAGCGAACAACTGCGGCACCAACTCAGCGGTTTAGCCTTAGTTTCCATCGCCCCCGTTTCACCCTGGGAAAGAGTCATCGACTTGCAATTCGCCAAACGCCCCGGAGAGCCCGCCCTCTGGCACCTCTACGCCGAAATCATGGGCAAATACAGCAACGTCATCCTCACCGCCCAAGACAACCTCGTTGTCACCTGCGCCCACCAAGTCAGCGCCAAACAGTCCACCGTCCGTCCCATCCAAACCGGGCAACCCTACGAAATGCCCCCGTCTTTGACCGATGCAGTGCCTAGTCTGAGCGAATCTCAAAACCGCTGGCAATCGCGAATTAACCTGGTTCCTGGACAATTAAAGGGCAATCTGTTGAAGAATTACCGAGGGATGAGTAAGGCCTTAGTTTTGTCAATGATTCGATCGGCTTCTTTAAACCCCGAACAATCCACCGACAGCCTCAATCCCGACGAATGGCAGCAACTATTCCAGCGCTGGCTATACTGGCTGCAATGCCTAGAAAACTCCAAATATCACCCGAGTTTTACCCCCGAAGGCTACACCGTCATCGATTGGCCGACACCAGAAAATCACAATGTAGGGGCAGTGCCCCCGTGCCCGCCCTCTGATTCTTCCTTCCTGACATCAGTTAAATCCGTTACAGAATCCGTTGCCGAACTTCCTTCTTCCGTTCAAGAATTACTTAACAGCTACTACACAGGCCAAATCAATCAAGAAGTATTCGCCCAACTGCGGCATCAGCTTACCCAAAAACTCAACAACGTCCTCGCAAAACTGCGCCTCAAAGCCAACACATTTAAAGAACGCTTGCAGCAATCGGCAGACGCAGACACCCACAAATCCCAAGCCGATTTGCTGATGGCAAATTTGCAGCATTGGGAACCAGGAATGAAATCGATTTCTCTCCCCGACTTTGAAACCGAGAAACCAGTTATCATTCCCCTAAATCCGGAAAAAAACGCAGTTCAAAACGCTCAAGCAATCTACAAAAAACACCAAAAACTTAAAAGAGCCCGCATTGCAGTAGAACCTTTGTTAGCCGCGGTACAGGAAGAAATCGACTATTTAGAACAAGTTGAAGTCGCACTTTCGGTATTGGAAACCTACCGCAACACCCAAGATTTGCAAACCCTCGCCGAAATCCGCGAAGAACTGATCCAGCAAAAATATCTAGACGTACCAGATTACCGCAGTACCGACAAAAATGCTGCGATCGAATTTCACCGCTACCAAACCCCCAGCGGCTTTGAATTATTAATCGGGCGCAACAACCGCCAAAACGACCAACTCACTTTTCGGACCGCCAACGACTACGACTTGTGGTTCCACACCCTAGAGATTCCCGGAAGCCACGCTTTGCTGCGTCTCAAACCCGGTACAGTTGCTGAAGAAACCGATTTGCAATTTGCCGCCGACATGACTGCTTATTACAGTCGCGCCCGCCACAGCGAACAAGTTCCGGTAGTTTATACAGAACCTAAATATGTATACAAGCCGAAAGGCGCGAAACCTGGTATGGTTGTATACAAGCAGGAGCGAATTGTCTGGGGCAGACCGCAGCAAGCTCCGGCTTAAATTATATAAAGTGAGAAAAATGAGTGATCGGCAATCGAAACCTGGTTTTTACGCAAAATAACCTGTTTAAAACCCATAAACCTAGGCATAAACAGGGTTTTGGAAGCCCGGTGTGATTATACAAAGTGACCCGGAGTGCGATCGCCCCCCTCAAAATTAATATCCGCCCGGAATGTAAAGTATTATTACAAAAAATTAAATTTTGTTGTTATAATACCGCTTAAGAGAGATGATATTTCTTTTAGAACCCTTTGCAAAGAAACGTGCAACTTGGGTTTCCTCACTGTGAGAAAAACACTGTGAGAACACAACGGATTTAACAATTTTTGCAGACCAGCTTTTGCTAAAGCTGGTCGTTTCTGTTGAAACATTAAACCCAAGCTCGGACAATTTTAAATTGGCGATTTTAGATTTTAGATTAAAACCGCTAATCTAAAATCTAAAATCTAAAATCGGTGTGGGCTGCTCCTAGAAAGTAAACGTCGTTCTGACCACCCCAATCACCAAATCAGAATTACTCTTATTGTGGTCAGGAGCAGTCAGCCAAATCAAACCAGGAGTGATAGAAATATTGTCGCTCAACTTAAACTGATAGAAACCTTCAACGTGCAGCGAAGTATCCTTATCTTCCGGCAAAGTCCGATTAGTAGAACTCGTCACCCGCGGCTCCATACCTACCACAATCCCCGCCACATTTCCTTCTTTCAACAAATCGGGAAAAGCCAAAGTAACTGCCCAGTTCCAGATTTTTTGGTCTCCCCGCTGCACTGAACCCGTAGGAGTAGCCGAGTTGGATAAAATGCGCTGGTTGGTGTAACCAGCCCAACCGCCAATTGCAAATCTGCGGTTCAACTGCCACGAAGCTTGCGCGCCGTAGGAATTGCTAGAAACTGGGAGAGTGGTATCGCTGTCGAACCCGAAGGAACCGAGACGCTGCGGAAAATTAGAAGCATTGCTGCCGGTATTGGTAATTAAGTTGTAGGAATTAACGTAAGTTAAACCTAAAGCAATGCTGTCGCTCGGTGTAAAAGTCAACTGAGCCAAACCGCCGTAAGAACCGTTAAACAAACCATTTCCCCGCGTCGGGTTCGCAGCATTGCCGGCCAAATATCCCAAACTCAGCTCCAGTTTTTCCCCAAACTGATGCCGCAGAGCGATGCCAGAACCACCAAGCAAATAGTAAATTGGGTTGCGAGTACCGAAGTTAGAAAGAGCGCCGTAGCTGCCGTCTCCGTCAAAGTAAGGGTTGACAGTGTTAGCAAAATCATCAGCAGCGCCGGCGTTGGCTTCTAGAATTACAGTAGTGCTTTTGCCGATAGGGAATTGGTAAAGCAGCGCATCTAAAGCTACTATATTGTTAGCATCGCCAAAAGGCCCGACATTAAACCGCAATTCCCCTTCAGCAGTTTTCGTATTATTAGTAGAAAACGCACCCATATTTAAAACTTGCAGTCGAGTTCTGAGCAAATCTTCTCCAGAAAAACTCGTGTCAAAATTAATCCGAACCCTGCTGCCAAAAGCCGTGGTTTTATCAGCTTCGCGGCCCTCGGCATCATCTCCCCTGGCGATACCCGCCAAACCAAATATCACTTCGCCGTTGAGTTTAGTCGTAGTCGAAAACTGATTTGCTTCTAATTCAGAGGTACGCGCTTCCAAAGCATCGACGCGGCCGCGTAAAGTTGCCAATTCCGCCGCAAATTCTTCTTGCAACCTTTGCACAGAAGCCAAATCTTCTCGCGTCACCAGATTTCTCGAACCGCCTTGAATCAGCTCGCTAACTTTATCCAAACACGCATTTAAACCTGCTGCAAATTCGTAGCGAGTCATGGCGCGGTTGCCGCGAAAAGTGCCGTCAGGATAGCCAGCTATACAACCGTAGCGCTCTACTAGGGATTGCAACGCTTGAAAAGCCCAATCGGTGGGTCGAACGTCGGAAAGTTGCGAAACTGAGGTTACTTGGCCAACCGCATCTTCGCTGCCGCTACCTTCTGTGCTGTATTGGTTGATTTGTTCTAAAACATTTGACTGTGCTTGAGGTTGGGCACTTGGAGTAGTGGATTGGGAAATCTGATCGGGTTGTGCGACCGCTTTTTGTGCGTTTAAATTAGCCGGTGCAACGGCGGGTTGCGTTTCGCTTAAGTTTGCCGGCGCGACTGCGGGGATTTGCTCCGCGACAGGTTGTTCGGTACTTAAATTTGCGGGCGCGACTGCGGGTTGGGTTTCGCTTAAATCTGCTGCAACTGCGTTGGACGGTGCTTTTGCCTGTTCGGCAACTGGGGCAATCGGCTCGTTAGCGTTAGCGAAGCGCTCGGAAGGAAAGCCCTCGTAGAGGTTCGCACTTTCTTTGTCAATAGTTTCAACAGTCAAGTTGCTAGCTACTGACACAGGTTCGGCCGTCACCGCTGCCGTCTCAGACTTTTCCAACTCGGTTGCAGCATCTGCTAATTGCAATTGATGAGCTTGAGCGGTCGCGACAATTTCTATAGGGTGCTCTGCTGCTAGCGCTGTCGAAGATACGACTAAACTTGCTGCCAATACACCCGGACTAACTAAAAGTCCCTTCCACAAAATTTTGGACATTTTTTCCTCACACCACATTACCGTCGATCGCCCGTTCCGAAGATTTAGGCGATCGCAAATCACCTTCAGTATTGAGCCTAATAGTATTTATTGTCAACAATCTGGGAAATCACTGCCCGAGAGTGCTGTTTTGCTGTCGCTGATTTCACAAGAAGCCGCTTTATTCCGAAAATCCTGGGTTTGAGGACTAAATGTGTAGGTAGAAACCCGGTTGATGGCGATCGGGTGCGTAAGTGCTCCCTGAGTAAGATTAATATTGACAGAACTAGCGCTAATAAATCGTTCGATCGGCTACATACAAGTGAAAAAACTAAAATATGCCCTAGTTCACGAATGGTTAACGCCCTTAGCTACTGGCGGTTCAGAACTCGTAGTGCAGGAAATCCTCAAACACGTAGACGAGGCAGATATCTATGCCCTCATCGACTTTGAATCAGCCAATCCCGAAAGCTATCTTTTCGGGCGACAGATTGGCACAACATTTTTGCAGCACTTTCCCAAGGCCCGGAGCGGCGTGCAAAAATATTTGCCATTTCTGCCGATCGCGATCGAACAACTAGATATTCGAGAATACGACATCATCCTCTCCTCATCCCATGCCGTCGCCAAAGGCATCCTCAGCAGTCCCCAGCAACTGCACGTCTGCTACTGCCACACGCCCATGCGCTACGCTTGGGACTTAACTTTTGACTATTTGCGTAGCAGCAAAGCCGGACGGGGCATCCCGGGCCTGCTGACGCGATATTTGTTGCATCGACTGCGGCAGTGGGACGTAATTTCCGCCAATCGTGTTGATTATTTCATCGCTAACTCTCAACACACGGCGCGCCGAATTTGGCGGTGCTACCGGCGGCGGGCCCAGGTGATTTATCCGCCGGTAAATATCGAGCGATTTTCCTTGATGCGGCAAAAACAAGACTTTTACGTCACAGTTTGTCGGTTAGTAAGTTACAAAAACGTAAGTGCGATCGTCCAAGCATTCAATCAACTCGGGCATACTCTAATTGTCATCGGCACCGGGCCAGAATTAGAAATGATTCGGCAAATCGCCAAACCCAACGTGCAAGTGCTCGGCTGGCAGCCCGCCGAAGTAGTTGAAAAGTACATGGCAGAGGCGAAAGCCTTTGTCTATGCAGCTTGCGAAGATTTTGGCATAGCTTTGGTAGAGGCTCAAGCGTGCGGAACACCGGTAATTTCCTATGCAGCAGGGGGCGCTTTGGAGACAGTGCTCGACATTCGCCAACACCCAGAGACAGGGACTGGTTTATTTTTTTCCTCCCAAACCGCAGCAGCATTAGTCGAAGCTGTCGAGGAATTTGAGCAGTTGCAAGGCAAATTTCGCCCAGAAATCAGCAGGTTGCGGGCTGAACAGTTTGCCCCCGAAGTCTTTGGGCAGAGCTATCTAGCTTTTGTTGAACACTGCTATCAGGAATTTCACTCCCGTGATTTTACCCAGTCTGGGGCTTGATAGTACCAGATCCCCATAGGGGGACAATCTTCCTTCTGCCTTTGTATAAGTGCCTTCAGAAGACCTCTGCATAAGTGCCTTGTGCCTTCTTCCTTCTGCCTTGAGAAGCCCTCTTCCTTCTGCCTTCTGCCTTTTGAAGCCTTCTGAAGGCAGAAAATTGAGTATTGGAAACATAATTCAGCGAACAAAGCGTCTTGAGGCTTTATGATCAGGACTGTGTGTGGTGTGAAGTGAAGGAGTAAGATGACTGCCGACAGCCAACTAATCTCCGGCAAGGTAATTCGAGCGATCGCAAGACGCGGTTTTGGGTCTGTCCTGCAAGGAGATAGACGCATAAGTCGTTCTCTACAGAGCCTCGACGGAGAACTTTTCAAGCGGTTATTTGACATCCTGTTTTCCTTATCGGTTCTGATCCTGTTTGCTCCGGTTTACCTGCTTTTGGCTTTCTTAATCGCCTTAAGCTCGCCCGGTCCTATTTTTTACGTACAGGAACGAGTAGGCAAAAACCGTAAAAGGTTTTATTGCCTTAAATTCAGAACCATGGTGGAAAATGCGGACGATATCTTGCTGGAAATCATGGAAAATTCTCCGCATTTGCGTCAAGAGTTTGAGGACAATTTCAAGCTGAAACAAGACCCTCGAATTACCTGGATTGGAAGATTTTTACGAATGACCAGTTTAGACGAGTTTCCCCAGTTTTGGAATGTTTTAAAAGGAGATATGAGTGTCGTCGGACCGAGACCTTTAGTTGAAGAAGAACTGCCGAGATACGGCCGTCACATCAACAAAATTCTCACCATAAGACCTGGAATTACGGGCTTGTGGCAAGTTTCTGGTCGCAACGACATTCCCTATCCCCGCCGAGTCCAAATCGACCTCTATTACGCAAATGACAAAAACCTTTGGATGGATATGTGGATTGTTTTCAAAACAATTGGAGTTGTGATTTTTCCCAAAAATAACGGCGCATATTAATTTTTGTCCGCAGTCAGCAATCGGTAGTTAGTTTTATTTGTTACTGACCACTGATGCTGACTACTGACAATCCGCGACAAACTCTTTGTCAAAACTAAACAGTTCCTGGATGCCGATCGAAGAATTGTGAGTTAACTTAGAGTTTGGGAATACGATCGGCAGGGAGCAACAGCCTCTGCCAAAAAATTTATTGTGAATTAACACATCCTGTCACAGGAAAATCAGATGACGCAATGCAAGCGAGCGCTAATAACAGGTATTACAGGTCAAGACGGCTCTTATTTGAGCGAATTACTGTTAGAGAAAGGATATGAAGTTCACGGCATTATCCGGCGGAGTTCTAGTTTCAATACTGATCGAATTGACCACATCTATGTAGATCCTCACAGCGAGGGTGCGCGCCTGTTTCTACACTACGGCGACTTGACGGACGGCACCACTCTCCGCCGCATATTGGAAGAAGTCCAGCCAGTAGAAGTTTATAACTTAGGCGCTCAATCTCACGTTCGAGTTAGCTTTGACTCGCCAGAATATACGGTTGACGCCGTAGGCATGGGAGTATTGCGGCTACTAGAAGCCGTTCGGGACTATCAGCGCCGTACTGGCATAGAAGTGCGGTTCTATCAAGCAGGTTCTTCGGAAATGTTCGGTTTGGTGCAGGAAGTTCCACAGAAGGAAACAACTCCTTTTTATCCCAGAAGTCCTTACGCCTGCGCCAAAGTTTACGGTCATTGGCAAACTGTAAATTATCGGGAATCTTACGGACTTTTTGCGTGCAACGGCATCTTGTTCAATCACGAATCTCCCCGCCGGGGCGAAACTTTTGTCACCCGCAAAATTACTCGCGCTGTTGCCAGAATTGTAGCGGGCAAGCAGAAAAAGATTTACTTGGGCAATCTCGATTCTAAGCGGGACTGGGGTTATGCTAAAGACTACGTGCGGGCGATGTGGCTGATGCTGCAACAAGACAAGCCTGACGATTATGTCATTGCTACCAACGAGACGCATTCCATTAAGGAATTTCTTGATTTGGCTTTTACTTACGTCAATTTAGATTGGCAAAAATATGTGGAGTTTGACGAACGCTACTTGCGGCCGGCAGAAGTCGAACTGTTGATAGGCGATTCGACTAAGGCGCGCCAGCAATTAAATTGGGAACCTTCTGTAACTTTTGAGCAGTTAGTACATCTCATGGTAGATGCTGACATGAAAGCTTTAGAGCAGCAAGGTCGAGGTTCCGGCAACGGATTTGATTAAGTCGCTAAACCAAGCCGTCAGCGCGAACAATTTGTAGGGGTAGGGCCCCGTGTCTACCCCTTTGGCGAAAGGCGCGCACCGGGGAATAGCCCCTACACACAGTTTACAACGGATGAGAGGATTGTTACAGCTATTAGCGCGATCGGCATTCCAAGAAGCAGCTTAATTACTCGCAAATTTTTTTGCTGTGCGGGCTAAAAAAAACATTAAAATGATAGTTGAGAAGTCGCGGTCCCTATATCTAACTTTCGGGTGTGCACGGCGCAAATTGTCCCTATCTGCGGCAGCTAAAACAGATGTGTGGGCAACCTCATCCTGTAGCTAAAACCTTTTTTTTGCTAAAGCAACAATTTTAGAATGGAAATTGTTGATCGACCTTTATTCAAAATCCCGAGGCTAAAATTATGACAAGCTTGGATTTAAGCAGCAAACGCATTCTCGTCACGGGCGGCGCCGGTTTCTTGGGCCGTCAGGTAATCGACCAGCTAGTGAAAGCAGGGGCCGATGCTGATAAAATTTCCGTGACTCGATCGCGCGACTGCGACCTCCGCGTCATGGAAAACTGCAAGCGCGCCGCCGACCAACAAGATATGATCGTTCACCTCGCCGCCCACGTCGGCGGCATCGGCTTAAACCAACTCAAACCCGCTGAATTATTTTACGATAATTTGATGATGGGCGTGCAACTAATCCACGCCGCCTACGAAGCAGGAGTCGAAAAATTTGTCTGCGTCGGCACGATTTGCGCTTATCCCAACTTCACCCCAGTTCCTTTCAAAGAAGATGACCTCTGGAACGGCTATCCAGAGGTAACTAACGCACCTTACGGAGTAGCGAAAAAAGCCTTATTAGTGCAACTGCAATCCTACCGCCAGCAGTACGGATTCAACGGTATCTACTTGCTACCAGTAAATCTGTACGGCCCTGAAGATAACTTTGACCCAAAAAGTTCCCACGTCATCCCCGCATTAATTCGCAAAGTCCACGAAGCGCAAGAAAGGGGAGACAAAACACTGCCAGTTTGGGGCGATGGCAGCCCTAGCCGCGAGTTTTTGTATTCCACAGATGCCGCGCGGGGAATTGTGATGGCGGCTCAATCTTACAGTAAATCTGACCCGGTTAATTTGGGAACAAATAGCGAAGTTAAAATTCGCGATTTAGTGGAAACGATTTGCGAATTGATGGGATTTGAGGGAGAAATTGTTTGGGAAACCGACAAACCGAACGGTCAGCCGCGCCGTTGTTTGGATACCCAAAGGGCTAAGGAAAAGTTTGGTTTTGTTGCGGAGGTGAAGTTTAAGGAAGGGTTGAAAAATACGATTGATTGGTATCGAAAACACGCAGTTTGAGTGTGAAAAACCCGGTTTTTTGAAGAAACCGGGTTTTTTTATGAATAATACAAATGGGGGTTATCCACCTAATTTATAATAGTCTGCGGTTGAAACCTATCCTACACAAACGAGTCCGCCTTCTGGCCCTAAGAAATCATACAAATTCGGCGGGTAAAATTTCACTGATAGTCGGCGGTTTCAACCGCTACTACAGCTGCCTCTCGTCGCAGAGGGGAACTAAGAAATCATACCAATCGATCGGCATTAGGGGCAGGTTGTCCGGCAAAATTACTTTTGCAACAGGTTTATTGTTCAAGATATGATGATTTCTTGGGAATTAGCCTGGGAAGTTTTTCATGTCGTAACAGTGCCCAAATTTTAGAATCTGACAAAAGAGGTATTTCCTGGTTTTGAAGAAGTGCCTGCAGATGTTCCGGGAGGATTGGTAAGTTTGGTGTTTAATCGCGGCACGAGTATGGAGGGAAACCTCCGCCGGGAAATGCGTGCAATCCGGGATTTAGTGCCGAAAAAGATGTTAAGCGAATTGCGGATAAAATCCGGCAAATGAAACTGATTTGGGTGGGTACGAGCATTGAACAAAGTATAGACAGACGCCGGGATGCGGAAGCAAATTTAATCGAGGAAAGTGCTTAAAGTGACAGATTTTGAAGACATCGCCGAATAAATCAACTGGTAAGCTGCGCCTTACATTAGTAGGTTTAAATCAGCCCTATTTAATACGGATTTAATATGAAATATGAATACTGCTGAACCTTCATTAACTAAAACAGAATTAAGAAAATCGCTCCTCAACACCCGCAAATCCCTATCAGCACAAGAATGGAGACAAAAGAGCGATCGACTCTGCAACCGCCTGCAAAACTCGCCCCTATTCACCCAAGCAAAAACAATCCTCGCCTACTTCAGTTGTCGCCAAGAACCAGATTTAAGTCCCCTATTTACATCTTCTGTGAAGGAGGCATCTTGCCTGCTCAATTCTGGAGACAGGCAAGATGCCTGTCCCACAAATACCATTCCCACCCCTAAAAAATGGGGATTTCCCCGCTGTGTTGGTAAAGAGCTATCCTGGCACATCTGGCAGCCCGGAGATGCTTTACGTAGTGGAGCTTATGGCATACTAGAACCCCTGCCGGATGCTCCTAAAATACACCACTCAGAAGTAGATTTAATGCTCGTACCCTCAGTAGGCTGCGATGTTCGCGGCTATCGCTTGGGCTACGGCGGTGGCTATTACGATCGAATGCTCAGTTTAGCTGAGTGGGAATCAAAAGTTGCGATCGCCACAATCTTTGAATTTGCCTTGCTGGCCCAACTACCCGTTGACTCCTGGGACCAACCGCTGCACGGAATTTGCACGGAAAGCGGGTTAAAAATAATACAGCAAAAATCTTAAAGGTCGATCGAGCAATAAATTTTCAGAAATTATCCCTAGATCCATGTTTATATATATTCTATTTAGGACTTGCAGAAGTCTTTTTGAATCTAGAATCTACAACCTAAAATCTAAAATACTATGGCCCAGCGCTACGTTCGAGTAAAAACAACACAAGGACACATCCATTACGGTTTACTGCAACTGGGCCACAGCGTTCAAGTATTTGATGCACCGCCCTGGTTAAAAGGACAACCAACCAATTTGGAACTTTCACCAGATACTTACCAAATCCTCGCCCCCTGCTCTCCCTCAAAAATTGTAGCCGTAGGCAAAAATTATGTCGATCACGCGGCCGAGATGGGAACCCCTGTACCGGAAGAACCCCTGCTGTTTTTCAAGCCTCCCAGTGCAGTCATCCCAGCAGGTGCAGAGATTCGCTATCCGCAGCAGTCGGAAAGGGTAGACTACGAGGGAGAATTGGCCCTGGTAATTGGCGAACATTGTACCAACTGTACTCCCGAACAAGCGCACAGCAAAATTTGGGGATATACGATCGCCAATGACGTAACAGCCAGAGATTTGCAAAAGCGGGACAACCAGTGGGCGAGGGCCAAAGGGTTCGATACATTTTGTCCCTTGGGGCCTTGGATTGTCCGCGAACTGAGTCCTGCTGCACAATTGCAGACTTTTGTCAATGATAGCGAGCGACCGGTACAGTCATCCCAGATCGATCGCATGGTATTTTCCGCAGACTTTCTTGTCTCCTACATCAGTCAAATAATGACCCTAATTCCCGGCGATGTGATACTGACAGGAACGCCGCAAGGAGTAGGCCCGCTACAAATAGGCGATCGAGTCCGAATTGAAATAGAAGGCATTGGTAGTCTTGAAAATACAGTAGTTATTGGTTATTAGTTATTGGGCATTGGGCATTGGGTATTGGGCATTGGGCATTAGAACCAACAAATAATAACCAGCTAACAACTGCCAACTCCCAACTGTCAACTGCCAGCAGTCAACTCTCAACTGCCAACTGCCAACTGACTATCGTACCTGCATATAAACAGCATCCGAAAGCGGAGGAATCTCTGCATAGCGTCCCAAAAGCGACTGCACGACTGCATAGACAAATGCAGCAAAAACGCCCAAAAACACCATGTTATACAGAGTTTCCGCAATAAAGGCGACTTGGACGCCTCTAGAAAAAATCGGCAAAACCAGACCACACAGCATCAAAACAATGTCTAAAAGAATCGCCTGCATCGCATTAAAACGAATGAAGTGACTGATGTTTTCGTTTCTAACTACTCCTAAATACAGGGCAAAGAAGATAATTAAGCTAGCAAAGGGCAATCTATAAAGTTGCATCAATGGAGCTAGCGGTATCAACAACAGTTGCAGGACAGGAAACTGTGTAAACAGAAACCTGCCAAAGGCAAGCCCCTCAACCAACGGGAGCAAATAAGGCAAAGAAGCAAAAATCCGGTCTGGAACAGTTGTAGACCCGCGCCAAGTCATAATGAACTCTCCTGAGTCGATCGGTGAACTATTAATTCCTATTAAAATCAGCATAACGCAGCAGGCTCAGTTCCGACTCGCCCGGAATTTGCTCATTTGTGGGCGGATAGCAGCCTCAAGTACCAGATGCAGGGGAACTTAGATCGAGTCGGGTTAATAGTCACCATGCCCGATGCCCCATGCCCGATGATTATTTAATATTGGCAATGACGAAGCCCATTTGACACTCGTACCGATCGGGCAAATTTTCCGTAGGTTTAGCAACTGGATGTCCACAGCGAAGCTCTCCACCGCTCCAGCGCGGTTGTCCAGTGCGATCTGCCAGCAAACAACTTTGGCAAACACACTGAGGGGCAAGCATCTGATTTTCCATTAAAATGACTAACATTTGATACCTCCGGCAGGTTTCACACCAGTAATTTCATTGTATGTCAGGAGTTGGGGACAAACCGCTTAACCTGAACACAACGTAATATTTATGTCAATGGTGCGAAATCCGTAGTACGGTATAAAATCCCCAATTCCCAATCCCAAATTTGTCAAGAGGTTGATTATTGTGACGGACACTAACTTAGAATTCCTTTCCAAAACTGATCCGCTGATTGCCGATTTAATCGGGCAAGAGCTCCAGCGGCAGCGAGACCACCTAGAACTCATCGCCAGCGAAAACTTTACCTCCTCGGCGGTAATGGCCGCTCAAGGCTCAGTGCTGACCAATAAATACGCCGAAGGACTGCCCGCGAAACGGTACTACGGCGGCTGCGAATTTATTGACGGCATCGAGCAAATTGCGATCGATCGCGCCAAACAGCTATTTGGAGCCGCTCACGCCAACGTCCAGCCCCACTCGGGTGCTCAAGCCAACTTTGCAGTATTTTTGAGCTTGCTGGAACCAGGCGACGGAATTATGGGCATGGATTTGTCCCACGGCGGACACTTGACCCACGGTTCGCCGGTTAACGTATCCGGGAAATGGTTCAAAGCTTTTCACTACGGCGTCAGCCAAGAAACAGAACAGCTCGACTACGACGAAATTTTGGCACTCGCCAAAGAAAACCGACCGAAATTGCTAATTTGTGGCTATTCAGCATATTCGCGAATTATCGACTTTGAGAAGTTTAGAGCGATCGCCGACGAAATCGGAGCCTACCTGCTCGCCGACATCGCCCACATCGCCGGGTTAGTCGCCACAGGGCATCACCCCAACCCCCTCCCCCACTGTCACGCAGTCACCACCACCACTCACAAAACCCTGCGGGGCCCCCGTGGTGGCTTGATTATGACCAATGACCCGGAATTAGGCAAAAAGTTTGACAAAGCTGTTTTCCCCGGCACTCAAGGTGGGCCCTTAGAACACGTCATTGCGGGCAAAGCAGTAGCTTTCGGCGAAGCATTAAAGCCTGAATTTAAAACTTATTCGGGTCAAGTAATTGAAAATGCACGCGCATTAGCTGCACAGTTGCAGCAGCGGGGCTTAAAACTCGTTTCCGGTGGCACGGACAATCACTTAATGCTAGTTGATTTGCGATCTGTAAACATGACAGGCAAACGAGCCGACCAATTAGTTAGCGGCGTGAATATTACTGCTAATAAAAATACCGTGCCTTTCGATCCGGCATCGCCCTTTGTCACCAGCGGTTTGAGACTAGGTTCGCCGGCAATGACCACCAGGGGAATGGGAACTGCCGAATTTACCGAGATTGGCAATATTATCGCCGATCGCCTGCTAAATCCAGATGATGAAAGCGTCGCAGCCGACTGCCTGCGTCGAGTAGCAGCACTGTGCGATCGCTTCCCCTTATATCCCCACTTGTACTTGAAAGTGCCGGCATTAGCTTAATTTTCCTGATCGGCAATGGGGAATTGGTAGTTGGAAGTGTACGGGTAAAAGGGTAAAAGACCAGGAAAAGATTGAAAGTTGCCGGTAGCGATATTGACAAGCAGTTTTCACCAAAAATATCGATCGTCAATACGGTTTTTAGTAAAGATATTTGTCGGGCGGGGCTGGTTTGACTAAGGGTATTTGTCGGTTGCGAAAGATACCGTTCAACTGGGCCCGCTCGTCAAATATTGACTTTTTTGCTTGCGAAAGAGTCGATATTTCAAATCGTTAATTCGAGAGTTATGAATGAAAAACCTCACAATTCGCCCCAGGGCAACTGCCATTGCGGCAAATCTCCGAGTCCCAAACCCCCAGTCGCTCTTCAAGATGTTTCTTTGTTATAAGCCATCTGAAATGTAGTAGACTCTGCCTGACAGACTAATTGCCCCGCACTATTTAAAATTGATTTCAGATGCCGTACCAGTATCTGTACCACATACTCGCTTTCCTGGTTTCTGCGATCGTCGTCCTCTGGAGTACGCCAATAGTCAAAAAAATTGGTCTCAAAAGCGGGCGAGTCGATCGGCCAGGCGAGCGAAAAGTCCACAAGCGCCCAATGGTGCGCTTGGGAGGAGTTTCCATCTTTCTCGGCACTCTCACTGCCCTCTTATTTGTCTGGCTCTCAGGAGGCTTCCTGGATGCTAACGGACAAGTTCTCAATCCCAAAGACGAATACGAAATTTGGGGAGTCACCCTCGGCGGCATCGGATTCTTCCTCATCGGTTTAGCAGATGACCTATTTTCGCTCTCCGCCGTAAAACGCTTGCTTATGCAAATTGGCGTATCCAGCATCGTTTGGATGGCAGGCGTACAAATTGAGTTTCTCACAGTTCCCTCCTTGGGACTGACTAATATTGGCTGGCTGAGCTTGCCAATTACCGTGATTTGGCTTGTCGGCATGGCGAATGCCATCAACTGGATTGACGGTTTGGACGGTTTAGCTGCCGGAGTTTCAGGGATTGCAGCAGTTGTAATGCTGATTGTCAGTCTGTCGATGCACCAACCGGCGGCGGCCCTGATTGCAGCGGCTTTAGCTGGCGGGGCCTTGGGATTTCTGCGCTACAACTTCAATCCGGCTCAAATCTTTATGGGAGATGGCGGGGCTTATTTTATCGGGTTTACTCTCGCTGGAGTGGGAGTAATTGGGTTAGTTAAAACTACGGCTGTTACTTCTGTGTTGCTGCCATATTTAATTTTAGCTGTACCGATTTTAGATATGTCGGCGGTGATTCTCGATCGACTTCGCAACGGCAAGTCACCGTTTATTGCTGACAAGCGCCATCTCCACCACCGACTTCTAGAAGCCGGACTCTCCCATCGATTTGCGGTTTTATTTATTTACTCACTGACACTGTGGGTGGGAAGTTTAGCCCTAGCTTTTTCGCTTCCGAGCGGCGTAATTTACGCTATGGGTGCAACAAGTTTGCTGGGATACGCTAGCTGGAAAGTTTGGAGACACGCTAGGTGAAGGAAGAAGGAAGAAGGAAGAAGGAAGAAAAATAATTTTTAATCCCCAATGCCCAATTCCCAATGCCCCATGCCCAATGCCCAATGCCCAATTCCCCTATCTAAAATCTCAAATCTAAAATTGAATGGTTGCTGAAATTATTTGTGTTGGCACTGAATTGCTGTTAGGCGATATTCTTAATAGCAATGCCCAGTTTTTAGCCAAAGAATTAGCGAGTCTGGGAATCCCTCACTACTATCAAACAGTGGTGGGGGACAATCCAGAACGTATCAAACAAGTGTTAGAAATCGCCGTCAGTCGATCGCAGCTTTTGCTCTTCACCGGAGGCCTCGGGCCCACACCAGACGACCTCACAGTCGAAACAATCGCCGATTTTTTTGGGGTTCCCCTCATCGAAAAGCCGGAAATTATCGCAGATATCGAATACAAATTTGCCCAGCGGGGACGCACCATGAGTCCCAGCAACCGCAAACAAGCTTTAATTCCAGAAGGTGCGGACATTCTGCCTAACCGCAGCGGTTCGGCACCGGGTATTATTTGGCAGCCGGTTTCTAGCGTGACAGTAATGACATTTCCCGGCGTACCGGCGGAAATGCACTTGATGTGGCAAGAAACCGCGGTTCCTTACCTGAAAAATGCCGGCTGGTGCAGCGCAACTATTTATAGCCGCACATTAAAATTTTGGGGGATTGCTGAGTCGGCATTGGCCGAAAAAGTAGATAGTTTTCTCAATTTAACTAATCCTACTGTGGCTCCCTACGCCAATCACGGCGAAGTTAAACTGCGGATTTCGGCCCGCGCGGAGTCGTCCGTGGCTGCGAAAAACTTGATTGAGCCGATCGAACAACAATTGCGGCAAATTGCCGGCTTAGACTGTTACGGTGCTGATAGCGATACCCTCGCTTCGACTGTGGGCCAATTGTTGCTCGATGCGGGGCAAACTCTTAGCGGGGCTGAATCCTGCACCGGAGGTGGATTGGGGGCGATGCTGACTGGTGTTCCCGGCAGTTCAAGCTACTTTTTAGGCGGGATTATTTCTTACGACAATCGGGTTAAGGAAGGATTATTAGGTGTTAATCCGCAAGATTTAGCCGAATTTGGGGCAGTCAGCGGCCAAGTGGCAAAACAAATGGCTGCGGGAGTTCGCGCCAGCCTCAATACAAATTGGGGATTGAGCATTACAGGCATCGCCGGGCCCGGAGGCGGCACAGACGCTAAACCTGTCGGACTGGTTTATGTCGGTTTAGCGGGGCCCCACGGCGAGGTAGAAAGTTTTGAATACCGCTTTGGCGATGCCCGAGGCCGCGATTGGATTCGGAATCTGAGTAGCTGTACGGCGCTCGATCAGCTCCGGCGTAAATTATTGTTGGCAAAAGTGTAGAAAAAATCCCACGATTGGTCAATTGTCAACAGTCAACCGTAAACTTAAGCTTTATTTAACACTCTCTACTCCGAGATAGTTCGGCAATATTCCGCTGGCCTATTGATTATCTGTAAAGATTCGTTATGATAATAAGATAGGACTGATTGGCCAATATACTGACTCTCTCCATTGCTCAAAACAACTAGCAAGCGAGAAAGCAAGTTTGACCTTTGGTTTCAAAGTCGTGCTTGCTTATTTTCAGATATTTAGCCGTCGGTTTAGCAATCTAGACTATAAAAAAAGGAGCTATCCGTTCAATGGAAGACATTGAAAAGGTGCTGGAACAAATTAAAGAATGGGTTCGCAAGCTGATAGAAGGACTGCTGAGTCCCGAACCTGAACCGGAACTCGAACCGATTCGTATTCCTGTCAACCAACCGAGGAATCGCAGGTAGTCGGGATTGAATTAGAAGTTTGAAGTTTGAAGTTTGAGCTTTGAGGTTGGAGACTGGTTCTAAATCCCATGTCAAAACTCTCTTAATTTTTGTTGCGCTGGAAATTTTAAAATTGTTAAATATCCTGGTACTTCACGGCCCTAATCTGAATCTATTGGGTCAGCGAGAACCTGGAGTTTATGGTTCTGCGACTTTAAATGATATCAACAAGTTGCTAGAACGAGAAGCGCAAGCCCTCCAGGTGCAAGTCTCAATTCAGCAGTCGAATCATGAAGGGGTATTGGTGGATGCAATTCACTCGATGTTAGGGCAGCACCAAGGCTTATTGATTAATGCTGGAGCCTATACTCATACGAGTGTGGCAATTAGAGACGCGATCGCCGCGGTGAATATCCCTGCGGTAGAGGTTCATCTGAGCAATATTTACCGGCGGGAAGCTTTTCGCCACCACTCGTTTATCGCAGCGGTGGCGATCGGGCAAATCAGCGGTTTTGGAGCCGAAAGTTATCGGCTGGGGCTGCAAGCTCTAGTGAGTTACCTGATTAAAAATTAAAAATTTACCGATTGTAGTGATCGGATGAGGGCAGGTTTTAGATGGAAAACCAGCCCTTATATGTTTGGGTTGAATTCAAATTATTCAAATTAATCACAAGAGTTAAGCAAAAAATGATAGCCGAAAAAATTATAAATTATAAATTACCAATTACTAACAACTTGAGTTAAATTCAAATGCGGCATTCCCTGTTGAGCAAGTTTCAAGGAACCATCCTGGGGGCAGTTTTAGGAGACTCTATAGGCCTGCAATACCAAAGGCAACTCGTGGCTATTCCCCCCCAAGCAGAAGACTTGCAGCCGATTTTACAACTGACGAAACACCAACAATTGACCCTAGGTGGGGCAACAGTGGTGTGGAATTCTCTCAACTGCAAAATACTAAGTGGCAAAGACTCATCCGAATCCGGGAGACTTGGGGTGGCGTGCGCTCAAAGTTTAATTCGGTGTAGCGGTTTAGATTTAAAAGATTGGCGCGATACTTGGGAAGCATTTGCCAAGTCGGAAATCTACCATCGGCCAAGCACTGAGTTTGAAAGCATCCTTAATCCTTGTGAAGCTGCCGTTGCTGCGCTTCCTGCTGCGATGTTTTTTCACGAAAATAAAGCCAAGCTGCGAGAAAAAATCATGCTGGCGATAGAGGTTTGGCCCAAGGAAAACAAGCCAGAATGGGAAACAGCAATTTTAGCAGTAGGATATACGATCGCCAGAGCTCTTAAAGAAAGACTTGACCCCGCGACAGCGATCGAGCAAACACTTGCTTACCTGAAAACAGATAATGCCTTAACAGAGCTGCTGCTGCAAGTGCAAATACTACTAGAAAGAGGAGCCGATTTAGAAACAGCCGCCACTCATCTGTGCAAAAGCGCCACAGCTTTGCGAGAAAAACAGGGCGAAGGTGAAAAAAAATTACAAACCGAGTCAATTGTCAACCCAGGAAATTTCATTCCCATTGCCTTAGCTTTCTACTGCTTCTTGAACACCCCAGAAGATTTACGCTTGTCAGTGGTGCGGGCAGCCCGCTGCGGCATAGCCGGGCAAATCACCTGCGCTTTGACGGGAGCTTTGTCTGGAGCATACAACGGCGTTGCTGCGATTCCTGTAGAATGGCGACAAGTATCCTCGGCTGGGGTTACATCGCTGCCGCTAGCTGAGGGCCCTGAACCCTCGGTCTGCGAAACCCGCAGCGATGCAAAAATTGTAGAGTTAGCAAATAACCTGTTTGCTGTTTGGGCGGGAGTTTACAGACCCGATGCCACCCAGGATTCCGCAGCACTAGCCCGAGCGGTGGCTGCACCTTATGTCATTAGACCTCGTAATATATAAACTTTTGAGATTTTCATAGGGAGGGGTAAGCAGAGATTAGCACTTAGCAATTAACAAATCAAAAGCGCAACTGGAAGGAGAGCGACAATTAAATATTAAAAACTCAAGAATTAAATCGGACGCGCCTGCCCCAAAAAACAGGGTTTCAACGAGAATATGGGGTTGGGAAACGAAGCATTTACGGAGAAACAGGGTTTTTAGGCCTCGCGCGCGAGTTCTGTTCAAGATGGACAAGGGAAGGAAAAAAGGTGCTTGCGTTGTTGGTTACAGTCAGGAAACCCAACTGCTGGCCATAGTCAGGCAAAGTAGGCTGGGGGGTTGAATATTCAGCCAGGGTAGTTCGCATAAAATCAATCAAGATGCACAGTCAGAAATTCTGACAAAGCTGCTGGATAACAGTGATATATCTTCGACACAAATGAATACGCTCTCCTCATTGATGCGGCAGATTGAGCAGCTAGGGGCTGCGCGCTCACTGCGCCAACACATTGCTAAAGTGCAAAATGTCGGCAGCAAAGCAGATACCTCACGCGCTGGCGGGTCTCTCCTGAGCCGTTTGTCGCGCCAGAAATGGGATTTGCCCGAGACTTTTACTCGATTTTCAAGTAAAACCTCAAAATCTAGGCTCAAAAATCAAGCTCGTTCTCCTATGTTGGCGCTCGTAGCGGTAGTTTCCCTAAGCAGCACTCTGGGCCACCGCTTCTACAACCAGCCAAAACTCGATGTGGGGACGAAAGCTCCTCAGACGATTAAGGCTCCTGTTAGTGCTAGCATCCCCGATTACAAAACTACTGAAGAACAGCGCAAAGCAGCGCGGATCGGGGCTGTAGCGATATTAATGCTCGATAGTGCGGTCGATCGACAAATTTATCAAGAATTGCAACAATTTTTGCAGCAGGGAAGCGAGCTGCGGGGGGCGGTAGGCCCGTTTCCGTTTGCGAGTCCCTCGGTGCTCTCCACTGCTGCTCAGGTTTACTTGCGGGGCTGTCCTGAGTGGGAGTGGCGCTCAATTGTGGCGCAAGCAGGGGACAGAAGTGCAACTTCCGAGCGGCTGAGTTTGGATTCCCCCGCAATTGCTGCGGCAACAGATAACAAGTCTCAGCAAGATGCTATCGCTCAACTGCAAGCTTACAGTCGATCGGTTTCAAAAGCAGACTTTCAAAGCCTGACAGACCGTATTTCCGAGGCTCGGCGACGCTATCTGAGTGCTGTGGAGGCGCTTGGAAAACCGTCGGTTTCCGGACTCGGACAGAGTTACGATACTTCGCTGTTTGATTTGTCGGATGCAGCTTGGCAGAAAACCCAAACGGGTATGAGTCGGGCGGCAAAAAGGATGGTGGCTCAAGGTATCCCGCAGGGCTTGCCAAAAGAGATTTTGAAAGAAGCTGTGAAGCTGCAAGTGGCTGATGAAGTGCCCTTAGAGTCCCAAGCTTTGGCGGTGGAGGGTTTAACAGCGATTTTGCAGCCAAATCTGGTGAGAGATGGCGAGGAAACCAAACAGCTAGCTGAATTAGCGGCGCAAAAGGTGAAACCGGTAATGATCGCAGTAGATCAGGGGGAGATAATTGTTGCACAAGGACAAGATATCTCGCCGCAAGATTTCGTGTTGCTGGACTATTTTGGTTTGAGCCGCCGGGGGATAAATTGGCTGGGGCTGACGGGTTTTGTTTGTTTAGTCGCGGGGGCAATTGCGATCGTACTGCTGGTGGAAAGGCACTACCGCTTGCGCCGGAGAGATCATTTGCTATTGCTGCTGCTGACTTTGAGCGCGCCCGTGCTGGTGAGTTTGGGGCTGCCTTGGACGAGTTTGCCCGCGATCGGCATTTTAGCGGGCGGCTTCTACGGTTCGGCGGTGGGAGTGACTGTGGTGGGGCTGCTGTCGGCGCTGCTCCCGATTGGCTTAAATGTGGAGTTGATTCATTTAGTCGCTAGCGGGGCGGGGGGATTGCTGGGCGCTTTTATGGCCGGGCGGCTGCGATCGCGCGAGGAATTGGCTCTTTTGGGCTTGGCTCTTGGGTTGACTCAGGGCACGGTTTATCTGGTGGGGACTTTGATTGCCAGCGCCGCTGTAGGTGCGATTTGGTACGTCGTGCTCGGTACGGTGGGCGCGCAAAGTTTGGCCGGTTTGGCTTGGAGCGTGGTGGCGATCGGTATCAGCCCTTATTTGGAACACGTTTTTGACTTGATTACCCCGATCCGGCTGGCGGAACTTGCCAATCCCAACCGCCCGCTGTTGAAGAAATTGGCTGCCGAGGCTCCGGGGACTTTTCAGCACACGCTGTTTGTGGCGAGTTTGGCGGAGGCGGCGGCCCGGGAGCTCGGCTGCAATGTTGAGCTGGTCAGGACTGGGACATTATACCACGATATTGGAAAAATGCACGACCCGCTCGGATTTTGTGAAAATCAAATGGGCGGAACCAACAAACATGATGAAATTAATGACCCTTGGGCGAGCGCGGAGATTATTAAAAAGCACGTTACCGAGGGGTTGGTGATGGCGCGGAAGCATCGATTGCCGAAGGCTATTCAGGCGTTTATTCCCGAACACCAAGGTACAATGTTAATTGCTTATTTCTACCACCAAGCGCAGCAAATTGCTGCAAAAGAAATAGAAGATTTAAAGATTGCTTTGCCAGATGCGGGTAATTCAAAGTTAACAATCGCAAGTCGCCAAGTGAGGGAGGAAGATTTTCGCTATGACGGGCCAATTCCGCAGTCGCGGGAAACGGGGATTCTGATGCTGGCGGATTCTTGCGAGGCTGCTTTGCGCTCGCTCAAGGATGCTACTCACGAGGAAGCTTTGAATATGGTTAATAAGATTTTGAGGGCTCGCTGGCAGGATAATCAGTTGATTGATTCGGGTTTAACGCGGGAGGATATGTCTCTAATTGCGGAAATTTTTGTGCGGGTTTGGGAACAGTTCAATCACAAGCGGATTGCTTACCCTAGTGCAGTTTTCACTCCTAGGTAGGAGGAGATTTTTAGTTAGGAAAAATCAGTTCGCCTTTCAGTTGTGAATGAGATTTCATTGCCATTTGCCCCGCAAATAGCCATGCACTTGATGATGGTCGCTCACAATTACCACAGTTTGTTTGATTCCTCAAACTTCTGAAGAGTCGATATCTCTTTCGCCGGTTAGGTGCGATCGCAATTTTTGCCTGTCTTGGGCATCGATCGCATTGGCAAATGCTACGATCGTATCTACAACCGCAGCGCGGTCAACAATCCAGCGGATTTCGGGTAGTTCGTGCATAGCAAATAAATTTTGTGAGTTGTATCGCAGAAGGAATAAATACTAATTTTAGACTTCCAATCCCCATGCCCCATGCCCAATGCCCCATGCCCTCATTCTATCCTTTGACTCCCGCAGCGGTTTCTGTTGGCACAATGTATTTTTGCAAGAGCAAAAATAGTCCTAAAACTGGAACAATAGAAATAATGGAACCCGCCGCAACTAAACGCCAATCTAAGGAAAATGTCCCGGCTAAATTGGCTACGCCTAAAGGTAAAGTGTAATATTCCGGCCTGTCTAAAACTAACAGAGGCCAAAGAAAGTCGCTCCAAGAACCGATAAATACGAAAATTCCTAAAGTGACTAAAGCTGGCTTAATTGCCGGAATCATGACGTGCCACCAAATGCCTAATTCGCTGCAGCCGTCGATGCGCGCGGCTTCTTCTAGTTCTTTGGGAACTGCTAGAAATGCTTGTCGTAATAAAAATATGCCGAAGGCCGAGGCTAGCCCGGGAAAGATTACGCCTAAATAACTATTTTTTAGTCCGAGTTGTACAGTCAATATGTATAGGGGAATCATGACTATTTGGAAGGGAATCATGATTGTGGAAATGATTGTGATTAAGATGGCTTCGCGGCCGCGAAATTTGAGTCTGGCTAAGGGGTAAGCGGCGAGGGCGCAAAAGAGGACGTTGATGCTAACTGTGAGGCCGGCAATTAGGGTGCTGTTGAACAGGTAGCGGCCGAAGGGGTTGGTTTGCCAAACTTTGATGAAGTTTTCGAGGGTTGGCTGTTGTGGCCAGAGTTGCGGGGGAAATTGAAAGATGTTTTCGTTGGGGGATTTGAGGGAGGTACTGAGCAGCCACAGCAAGGGAAACAGCATTAAAAGTGCGATCGCGCTCATGATGCTGTACGTCCACAGGGTGCTCCACCGCGAGGGAGTGCTGTTTGGGGAATTTGGTTTTTTAGTTTTGAGATTGTTCATTGTTGGGATATGATAATAAGTCCTTGCTTCGTGAGAAGCCTTGTTGTCCATAAGGGGATTATTGCCATGAAACCGTTTATTTACGAAACTATGTACATTCTGCGCCCTGATTTGGGTGAAGAAATGACAGACCAGGCGATCGCTAAATATCAAACTATTTTGCGCGATCAAGGTGCTGAAAGCATCGAAACTCAGCACCGTGGCAAGCGCCGTTTGGCTTACGAAATCGGCAAGCACCGGGACGGAGTATACGTTCAAATGAACTATACAGCTCCGGGCGCTGCAATTTTTACCCTGGAGCGCGCGATGCGTCTGAGCGAAGAAGTGATTCGCTATTTGACAATCAAGCAAGATGTGCCAGATGCACCTGAAGCGGAAGCTGAAGCGGAAGTCGCCGAGTAGCATTCGTGTCAACTTAACGTCTTATGTAGTACCAGCCTACTGTTTGACGATTGACCCGCTTATCCCCCAGTGCACCCTTCTTAATGGCTACCCTGTACACCCAATTTGAAAAACTAACGTAACGTCAGAGCCTTGCGCTCCCCCTCGCATCCCCCTTAAAAAGGGGCTAGGGGGATATCAGGAATTTTGTTTGGGTACAGCATAGTTTCTTAAGGGCGGGACTTGATGTTAATTGAAATTATAGGTGAATGGGCGATTGTTTTTCTAGGGGAGGACGATCGCTCTTTTTTGTGGCGAGGCTGCTGGGACTTAATCTATTTTTATCAACAAAGAAAGCTCGCTTTTTCAGGATGGCGAGAGCGATTCACTTAGCCCAACTCTATTATCTAGTTGACTACCAAAAAGTTGACTATGCTTGAGCATAGCTGGTTAATCATTGTAAGTCAAATTGTGATTCGCTACTTATAAAATTTACTCTTAACTAAGGCAAATTCGACTTTCTTGAGAGGCAAAATTCTGCATCTATAACTCTGAACCAAACTATAAAGTTATTTTGGCCCTTGGCAATTAGGTAGCCGCTAAAATGTGGCTCTTAGAAGATGAATATTGTCAAATTTTGCCAACGGCTGCTTGAGGTTGGGCCTGAATCAACTAGCCAAAGCTCGATCGCACTCCCTGCAACCTCGATCGAGATTCTCGCCCCATAGCCCAATTGTAAAGTTTTGTGACAATTGTAATTTGGTAGCTTTAGATACAGAATTGTCTGTTATAGTGATAAAAGAGAAGAAAAAACCAGCTCAACATTAATCTAAAGAATACCGAGGAACCGCATATGTCTACCGAAAATCAAGCTCGCTCTCTGATGATGCGCCACCACCAACTGGTGAAGAACCGCCAGCAATCCATGCTCAACCGCACCGCCACCGAAGTCGGGATGGAAGATACGCACTACTGGGGCCACATTCAAGGCAAACCGCAGCCCAGCTTTCAAGCTAGTTACGATCGCAGCAACGCCACTATGAGCTAGTGCCAGCTCAATTTCGACAATTGTCTACGAAGTTATTACCTATAATTTGGAGAAATCAGTTATGTCAACTCAAGAACAAGCCCGCACCCTGATGATGCGCCATCAACACGTCGTCAAAAACCGTCAGGAATCCATGCTGAGTCGTGTGGCTGCTGAAGTTGGTTTAGATGCTGGTTCTCCAGCGAATATCGATCGCAAATAACTCCTTTTTTCAACGGCGAGATAGTTGAATCGAGTTTGTGGTTTGCTAGCTAAAAATTAATAATGTCAATTACAAAACCGTCGCGACTTCTTGTTGAGTTCTAACTCTAGATTGGAAGTCGCGATTAGTTTTATGGGGAATTGGGAATTGGTAATATCTCGATCGTACTGCTTGTAGAGAGAGCAGTTTGAGCAAAGGGTGAGCTCAACGAGAGTATGATAGCCTCAAAAGTATACACATCACAAAGCATAAAAGATGTTTGTGCCGAGAAACTTGATATAATCCCCTTTCAGCAGATTGAAGGCTACTAGGGAGGTCATCATGTCGGACTGGAAAGAAATTGACGGCGGAGTTACAGCACCGAGAGGGTATCGAGCATCGGGAATTACAGCGGGCTTGAAGCCTTCAGGCTTACCAGATTTAAGTTTAATTTTGTCAGAGGTAGACGCGATCGCCGCCGGAGTCTTCACCACATCGACTGTCCGGGCCGCTTGTGTGGACTACTGCCGCCAGCGTTTGCAAGCTAAACCCAGCGCGAAAGCAATTTTGTGCAATGCGGGACAAGCTAATGCTGCTACTGGCGAACAAGGTTTGGCAGATGCCCTCGAAAGTGCCAAATTGTTGGGAGAAGCGCTGAATATTCCTCCAGAATCTATTCTTTTGGCCTCCACTGGCGTCATCGGACAGCGGATAAAAATGGAGCCGCTAAGGGCGGGAATTCCCCGATTAGTTGCTGAGGCATCAGAAACTGGTTCCGATGCGGCGGCTAAGGCTATTTGTACGACTGATTTAGTGCCGAAAACGATCGCCCTGGAAACCATGTTTGGCGATCGACCCGTCCGCATCGGCGGCATTTGCAAAGGTTCGGGAATGATTCACCCGAATATGGCAACAATGCTGGCATTTGTAACTTGCGATGCAGCAGTGTCGTCGCATTTGTGGCAAGAAATGCTGAGTCGGGCGGCTAACAGAAGTTTCAATCAAATTACTGTTGACGGCGATACCAGTACCAACGATTCGCTAATTGCTTTGGCGAATGGTCAATCTCGCACACCAGCGATTACAGAAATGGGGGCGGATGCTGAAAAATTAGAGGCGATGCTGACAGAAGTTTGCGTACATTTAGCAAAGGCGATCGCCCGTGACGGCGAAGGTGCAACTTGCTTGGTAGAAGTGCAAGTTAGTGGCGCGCTGGATGAAGTTTCTGCGAGTAAAATTGCCAAAACAATTGTCGGTTCTTCTTTGGTGAAAGCTGCTATTTTCGGACGCGATCCGAATTGGGGCAGAATTGCGGCGGCGGCTGGGCGCGCTGGTGTACCTTTCGATCAAGAGAATTTGCGGATTCAATTAGGGGATTTTTTGATGATGGAAAACGGACAACCTAAAGAGTTCGATCGCGCTGCTGCAAGTAATTATATGAAAGCGGCTGCGGAGGGGGAATATTTGAAGGCTGATACGGTTGTAATTCAGGTTAGTGTCGGGAATGGCAGCGGTTTTGCGAAAGCTTGGGGATGCGATTTGAGTTACGACTACGTGAAGATTAATGCCGAGTATACGACTTAAATAAGTCCGGGCGGTTAAAAGTCCTGGTGGTTAGAAACCGCGCCTACACAAACAAAACCAGACGAGAGAAAGTTGAAGGCAAATTTCACACATTTTAAACTAAATTTCCCCCCGTGGGGGGAAATAAAAAAACCTGTTGCTGATTTACGGTATGAAGCCCTAAATAGGCCCGTCATAAAAACCAGTACCCACAAAGCTTTTAAATTTTAAAGTTATTTTTTCATACTCTGATTAAGCAAGGCCCAAAAGCTTTATGATGCAGCACCTCATCTCAAGCAACTTATTTTAATTGCAGGTTTGGGGCATGATAATATCTCAGACCTGATTGAAAGTCCTCAGTTGAGGGATGGCATGAAAAAATACATTCAGGAGGTTAATGCCACAACAGGAAAATACTTCTTCTTGGGTTCATGTTTCTTATCTGATTACAAAGTTTGAAAGCACGCCCTAACCAAAACTATCGGAGACAAACACATAGCCACCACCATACCCAGCAGCATTATCCACTAATATTAAGCCGTCATTAATCTGCGGATCGCCACTCTGAGCAAGTCCATAATTCACCACGCGCAACAACCGCTGCGGCGTAAAAGATTCCAATTCCACAAAATTACCTGCATCCAGCCATGCTAGTTCTTGTGCTGTTAAACCTTGCCTCACGGTGTCGGGTAATTGACGAGCGCTTTGTGCCATTGTTTGAGATTGCTGTACAAACATATCGCGGGTTTCCAAGATTTGACGGGGAGAAATTCCCAAATCCAAAATCGTGACGGCTTGATTTGCAAACCAGTTTGGACTGGTTCGTAATTGATGTACTAAACTAACTCCAGCAGGGTTCGCATCGTGCAGCGCATAGACTTTTAAATCGGCATTGCGTCGCAGCATTTCGATTACGGTGTCGAAGATGCTTTGGGGATAGCCACTGATGCTGAGAATGGCGCAGTTGTTCTCAAAATGGACGTTGTTGGCAATCAGGAATTGGGCGATTTCGTCACTGTCGCAGATAATTGCGCGATCGAAACTGTAGGCGCTAACTTCGGGATCGATGCTGGCGGGTAAAGCTTCTTGGCGAGGTGCAGGGAGCAGTTTTTCTACTGTTCCGTTCACTGTTTGCCAGCGTTGCAGCCACTCATTACTCTGGGCTGCATTGACGAGAAATATTTCACCAATTATCTGTTGACGATTTTTTTGTGAAATGCTGAGCCAGTAGGACAATAGTCCTAGTGCAGAGGCTACGATGTATCCTGGAAAATAATTAAATATCAAGCTTCCTGAAATCCCTGTTACTAAAATAATTATTCCTAAAGTTTGTAAATTTGTGGCATTAATTCTTCTGCTGCGAACACTTTGCTCGGTAGATTGGCTGTTCACGAAAAATACCCCAATCCAAATAATATTGAAAACTGTCCACACAATCAAAAATTCCGCAGCGTAAGAAAAGACATAGCTAATGAATATACCGCCAAAGATTACCATGAAAAAGCTCTGACCTAAATATCCTAAAATCCACCTCCAGAGGTTAGATGAGGTGCGATTTTTCAGCCGTTTATCCATCAAATACAAAAACTGTTTGGGCGTAAAAAATAACATATTTTGGCTGGAAATATCTGCGATCGCCTTCTGAAAAAACGGATCTGTGAATGCGAATTTTTTATCGGTGATAGTAGTGGGATCAAACACAAATGGATGGTTGCACTGTTTGCAACGACCTGAGTTGATGGTACGATCGCGCAAATTGTTGTCGGTATTACACTGGACGCATTTCATTCCCATTTCGGTTACTCCTGATTAATTTAATGGATTTATATGGTTGGGGTTTGTTTCGGAATGATTTTACCGCAGAGGCCGCAGAGGAAGAGAAGAGAGATAATAAGTAGAAGGAAGAAGGAAGAAACTATGCCCAATTCCCAATGCCCAATTAAAATATTTGCCCGTTTAACAAAATAGAATAGTCTTCTCGCTGTCGAATTAATCGATCGCCCTTAGCATCAATCAACACCTCAGCAGGGCGGGGGCGGTGCAGAAAATGTGACGACATCGCATAGCCGTAAGCCCCGCTATCCAAAATCGTGATCGCATCTCCAATTTTGAGTTTCGGTAGCCAACAGTTGCGCCCCAAATAATCCCGCGAATAAGTCGTGTTGCCGCAAATATCCGTTTCATGTCGCGATACATCGTCGGTTTCCCAAGTTGCGATCGCCCGATAGCCCCCGTGCACCGCAGGCACCGATAGATTTGATACAGTCGTATCCACGCCGACAATTTGCCTATCGCCCAACCACTTCACCGACACAACTTTCGCCAGCAAAACGCCACAACCTGCGATCGCCGATCGTCCCGGTTCAATCACCAACTCGATCGGGCGAGATAGCGCACTCAATCGTTGAGTAATCGCCGCACCAAACTCCCCCCAGTCAAACACTGCGCCGCCTCGATAGGGATAGCCAAAACCACCGCCAAAATCGAGGGTTCGCCAATGGGGCAACAGTTGGGCGATCGGAATTAGGCGATCAATCGCCTGCGTAAAAGCACTCGTGGCGTTCGTTCCTGTCCCCCGATAAAAATGCAATCCGGTAATCCTCAACCCCTGCTGCTGCGCGATTTCGTTGGCTTTCTCAAATTCGGCGGGACGCACTCCAATCCGACTGTCTCCCGTCAATTCCGGTGAGTTGAGGCGCAGTCCGATTTCGGCACGGATTGATCGCCCTTGACTCGCGGAATATTCGCAGAAATCCTGGAGTTGCGACAGACTATCGAAGTTAAATCGATCGATCTTCCACTCGATCAATTGCTGAATATCCGCCCTGTTGAGGTTACTGCCGGTGTAGACAATGCGATCGCTCGTAAAACCCGCTTTCAGTCCTAAAAAAACATCCCCCGGTGTATTCGCGTGTAGCCCCCAACCAGCTTGTTGAATCAATTGCAACAGAGCAATATTGCCGTTGGTGACGGCGGCAAAATGAAACTGAACGTGGGGATAGTCGATCGATCGCGTAATGTGCTCAAGGGTTTGATGGAGGATCTCGGCCTGATACACATATAAGGGCGAACCATAAGTTGACAAAAGTCGCTTGGCTAATGCTTCGGAGAACGGCGGCGAATGTATTTTGGTTTCATTCTGTAGCAAAGATTCAGTCATATAGAAGAAGTTCGGCAACGGATTTTGTAACGGATGTAACGGATGTTCGGCAACGGATTATTTAACGGATTTAACGGATGTTCGGAACAGGGAAGATTGTAAAATCAACAGTCAACAGTCAACAGTCAACTGTCAACCATCAACCTCCTTCGATATTTCCAAATGCGCTGCCCGATCGCCGGTGGCAACCAAAACACATGATCGAGCGATCGCTTAACCGGAATTTCGCCTAAAACCTCGGTTCGCCATGCCTGCCACATCAGCAGCAACCAGAGATTATTGCCAATATAGCGATCGCGCATTGCAACTCCGAGTTGTCCCGATAACATCGAGTCAGCCAAATGGGGCTGCCAGCAATTTTGCGATCGCAACAGATTCGGATTCAGCCGATCGCCGATCGCAGCCCAAAACTCCCGGTAATACCAAACCTTCAACGGCACACCCATCCCGCGCTTTTCGCGCCAGACAATTTCCGGTGGCAGCCAGCGTTCGGAGGCTTTTTTGAGGATGTATTTTTCGCACGCACCTTGCAGTAGCAGCTCTCCTGGCAGTTGAAACGTCCAGTCCGTGAGGTCGGGGTCGCAGAAGGGCGATCGTACCCACAAACCGCAAGCAAACCCCAATGCCGTTGCCCTCGGCTGAATATTTTGGGCACCTTTGAGCATCAGTGAAGCGCGTCGTAGCCTCGCTAGCAGGGAAGGACAGGTTTCGGGAGCGATCGCGTCTTGCAGATAAACGCTCAAATCGTGAGACTGAATGCGATCGAGCATTTCTGGCGAAAAAATCTGTTTCTCATAACCATAAAATCGCTGAAACGTCCGCAAATACTGCTGTTCAAAAGTTTCTTTTCCGGCAGGATGTTCTGCACTGAAAACTCCGTGTGCAATCAAAGGCTTGTTTGTCCATCCGGCAAATAGCTGATCGCCATTCTCGCCATTGAATACAACTCGCACCTCTTGCGCCGCCGCCTGTTTGAGCAAAAACAGCGGGGCTGTTGTGCCATCTCCATAGGGTAAATCGAGGGCTTTGGCGGTTGGCCCGATCGCGCGCAACACTGCATCGCCCGTCGCCGCCACTCGGATCAGCGGAATCTGAAAAAAGTCCGCCACCTGTTGGGCGTAGGGCAGTTCTGAATAGGCTTCGACACCAAAATCGAGGGCATAAGCGCGCACCTGCAAGCCCGCTTTGACTAGCAGCGCCGTCACCAGGGAAGAATCAATGCCGCCGGAGAGTAAAACGCCAACGGGTTCGTCGATCGGCAAATCTGCCACCTGTCGATCGATCGCCTGTTGCAACAGCGCTTGCAATTGTGTGATCGGCTCATCTTCACTCCGCAGTAATTGGGGCGCTTCTTGCCAAGCTGATTGCAGCGATTGCACTTTCGGTAACGGCATCGCATCACCATCTGCTATTTGCCAAATTATCTCGTTTCCGGCTGCTACCGATGCAATTTGCTCGATCGGCGTTAACGGCGTGGGCACGTAGGAAAAACAAGCATAGCTGTGTAGGGCGATCGGGCTAATTTGAGGGGAAGCAATCAGCGGTAGCAGCAATTGTATTTGCGTCGCAAACCAAATCGTTTCTCCCAACTGCATCCAATAAAGCGGCACTCGCCCAAACGGATCGCGCCCCAGCCGTAGCTGTTTCGCTTCTACCGCCGCCCAAGCATCTCCGGGAAAATCGGTTGGCCCAAATCGCCCGCAAGCATTCAGCGTCACTGTGTCAGCCGTGAGTACAGAGGCAGAGGCGATCGCCCATTCTGATAATTTGCCCTGTCGGATGCAGTAGTCAGGCACTAAACGGCTAAGCGTTTTTGTGCGTGAAGCAAAGGTATCCCGTAGGGAATCGTCCAGTCCCCAATAGCCGATAAAATGTGAAGGTTTGCCGATCGCACCCATCTATTTCACCGTGAAAGGTTCACTGCTGATGACGCGCCCATCCAGGGACATCCGAACTTCCCATTTGCCTGGGGCTGCTGCAGATCCGAGATCGTAAAAGCAGTGGGTATTCCAAACCGCAGTATTGATCGTGCGAGTTTGATAGCGGCCCTGATGCACAGTTTGACCGCTAGAATTAATCCAGTCGCATTGTAAAGACAACTCACGACCGATTGGGGCATTTTGCAACGTCACCTGGTAGTAAACGCGGGGATTGATTTGACGGTTGACTTGAGTAAGGCTGTCACCGCCCTTTTGAGATAAGGCAATTCGGTCTTCTCCGGCGACAATTTGAGCAGTTTGCTGCTGCTGATTTTGCCCGAACAGCACGCCTATACCGATCGCAGAAATGACAACAATTGTCGAGGCGATCGCGATCCAACGGTTGCGTCGCTGCTGTTGTTCTAGGGCTTCGCGGCGGCGCATTTGGGCGATCGCATCTTCTAAAAGCTCATCAGGAAGATTCAACTCTCGTAAAATTTCTCTTACCTGATCGGGCTCCAATTCTCACTCGCGCTGCTGCGATAACTTGTCAATTTCAGCGACTACCTGTGCTAACTGAGCTTGAGTGAGCCGAGTTTCCATAAAGTTGTTCACTATTAGTATCTGTAATGTTCTTTCCCACTAGAAAGTTAAATATAGCGATCGCCTCTCTCTTCTCGAACTCAGCGCCCTCTGCGCTCTCTGCGGTTAAATTACTCATATTATTCAATAAACAGCTCTCTAAGTCAATTCATAAAAATCATAACTTTAACCTCATAAAATTCATACAGCGTTTCCCGCTGTTATGAGGTACAATAGCAACAGTTAGCTTTCCCAATTTCTTAAATGCTGAGGATTTATTAAATTGAGGGCAACTGCTATTATTCTCTCAATCATATAGCCTTTCTCAGAAAGATGAGGTACAATAACAGCAGTGTGTAAACCAGTTAAAAATATTTGATGACGTAACTTGACTGAACGCCCACTCTATGGATTTGGCTAATTCTTGATAATTAGTAGTCTTGATAGAACGGAGAATGATTTTAAGCTTTGACCAGAGATTCTCAATTGGTGAAAAATCTGGTGAATAAGGAGATAAGTATATTAATTTTGCCCCTTTTTTTTCGATCGCTTTTTTAACTTCTTCTCCCAAGTGAATGGGACAATTATCCATGACTACACAAGCACCTTTCCATAGTTTTGGCACAAGTTTTCTGATAATAAAAGCTTCAAATGTAATTGCATCAGTTGGGCCTATTAGATTAACCGATGTCAAAATTTCCTTGACTGACATTGCTCCAATTATTGAGACATTTTTGCCACGTTTAGTTGGT
>NZ_JAUBPU010000052.1:0-43101 GCF_036700885.1 Microcoleus sp. S13_B4 | reverse complement strand
AAACCTATCTTTAGTTGAGTTTGAATATATCGATCGCTTCTGTTCTTAGTTTGCGATCGATTATTCAGCAAACCCTACTTAGAGCAGTTTTCGATTCTATGAAATAAAGTAGGGACTTAGGCTTGGCTTAAGTCCCTACTTTATTTCTGTACTTTGCTCAAGTGAAAATCGCTATATCGGCGATTTAGAAATTTTGACCTTCAGTGGTTGGAGCTATCGAACCCGGTTGGTTGAGGAACAGGTTTTTAGCGCCGTCGTTTTGGTAGATACAGTTAATTTCGGGTTGAGCTTCCAGGGGACCGGTGAAGCCAAAGGTGTTCATGCGATTTTTGCACTCTCGCACTTGGTTTTGGCTGACGAGTTTTCTTTGTTCGAGAATAGCCCAGTTATTGGTTCGCAAAACGCATCCGGGACGCATACTCGGCTGCGAGATGTAGACGTTGAAGGGGTTTAGAGTGACGTAGAGGCGCATATCTGTCACCATCGCGCTTGCTCCAAACTGCACGCAAAGTTCCGGGTTCGGGGCACTGCGATCGATAAATTCGCGGGAGGCTACGTTCTCTGGGCTAATTGTAGCTGTGGAGCTAAAGGCAATGCCAATCCCAATTCCCAGAATAAAGACTGCTGTTAAAATCCCTAGGGTGGCGGAATTGAGGAAAGAGGGTTTGCCGGACTGAGGTGGGCGTCGCGACTGTCCGCCAAATGAGCCGGAGTCTTCGTCTCCCCGGGATGGGTCGGCGCTGAATCGGTCGTCGTTGTAGGATTTAGGTTTGCGTTTCATATAAGGTTCCCTCAGTTCTGGAGACTCAACAGGTAGTAGTTTGTTATTTTTAACCGATCTCGCCTTTCTAATATTATGGCGCTAGGAAAGTGGTTGCGGAGGGCCCAGGACACCCCCTCTGGTTTTGGTGTAGGGTTCACAGCTCGCGATCGACCAAGGGGCTGCCTTGTCTGAATTTTCAGATTTCAATAAAATAGCTGAAAGTGACATACTCTTGCACAGCGGAGGAATCCGGCTCAAGACTGTTAACAAATTTTAACATTTTACAAGTCAGGAGGTATAGGTTAGTGTCTGTCGAAATTATTCAAAAGCCTTCCACAGTCCGCAAGCTTGCACCGCGCTACCGCGTTCTGCTGCACAATGATGATTTCAATCCTATGGAGTACGTGGTGCAGACTTTGATGGCGACGGTACCGAGTCTGACTCAGCCACAGGCGGTAAATGTGATGATGGAAGCCCATACTAACGGGATGGGATTGGTGATTGTTTGCGCTCTCGAACACGCTGAGTTTTACGCTGAAACGCTCAATAATCACGGATTGAGCAGCAGCATCGAACCTGACGATTAGAACCTGACGGTACTGCAACGGATTCGCCCAGACCATTTCAGACTCATACCGTCAACCTCTCATACCAAAAAGCCAAGGGTTAGGCCCTTGGCTTTTTGGTATATTTAATCGGGTAGATATGGAAATTTGAAGAGCATAGGTTTTTCGGAACGGCCGGAAGTGGTTCGGAGCTAGGTGAGCTCTCGCGCCAATTTCAACTCTCCAATCTCAAATCTTTATCCGAGGAAACTAAAGAGGAAATTAATAACGTCCTCCTCCGCCTCCTCCTCCGCGAGCAAATTTTCCTGGGCCGCCGCCGCCCCGGTTGCCGCCACCCCGGCCGCCTTCATCTTCGCGCGGCTTGGCTTTGTTAACTTTGAGGTCGCGACCCATCCACTCTGCTCCGTCGAGAGCACTAATGGCTGCATCTTCTTCTGCATCTGTGGACATTTCTACAAAACCGAAGCCGCGGGGGCGACTGGTTTCTCTGTCGGTAGGTAGATGTACTCGCTTAACGGTTCCGTATTCGGCGAAGACGGTGGTGATGTCTTCTTGGGTAACTTGGTAGGATAAGTTACCGACGTATATCGACATGAGGAATAACTCCAAAATTTAGACAGTGCGAAGATTTCAGTTTCGGAGAGTCCCCTGCCGATACAGAAGGGCAAGTTTTTAGACAATTCTGTAGCAATGAACAAAGCCTGCAACTGAATCTGATTCACACTTGGTACTTTAACATAGAATAGCGTCTTTTGAGTAGGTTTCAGCAGTTAATTAAGTCGTTCTAATTAAACGTAAAACTTTTAGGGTATTCATAAAGCTGGTTTATCGGTGTCATGTTTTGCCTGCAGTGGAAGCAGAGAAAGTTGTGGCGCGCGCTCTCACCGCAGGAAAGATACATCCACCTTGCCAAAGTTGGTAGTCAAAGCTAGGTTCACGTTTTCCAAGGCTTTGACTAACCACACCACGCCTTCTCGGGTACTGCATTCGTAGTGACCGAACAAAATTGCCAGCCGCTTTTCTAGGTAGGGCTTGACTTTGCCGCAAATTAGTACGATTTTCAGCAGCAAACCTGTGGTTTGGGTGGGCCCGAGGTTTGAGATTAGGTCGATGAAGACAAAGTGGTTGGGCCGCACAGGACTCTCCACTACTAAAAAGTTCAATAACTGGCTGCAAGTTCTAATCATTAAAAATTCGTTAAACTTCTGATCATCGCTGTGGGGAAGGGTATTTTGTAGTTGCTTATACAATTTTTCGTTAAAGAGACGTTTGCCGTAGCGCTCATCGGTGACAGAAGAAATCAGGTATTCGTACAAGTCGTCTTTAAAGGAGCGGTAGGATTGATTTGTGCTGGCGTTCGCCGTGAAACGGCCCGCTAGCTGTCTGTAGGTATCGGCTCCTTCTACTTTTCCGACAAATTGCTTGAGGGCAAAGAATAGTTCCGGGTCGCTCAACAGGGTCGGATTTTTTATAGGCTGTATATTCCTACCGAAGGAAATGGAGGTTTCCCGACGAGCTATTTGAGCTTTCCTCACTTGGTGAGCGACATATTGTGAGAGATTGATCTCAAATTGCTGCTGCTTTTGAGCTTGGATTTTTTTAATGATTTTCTGCTGTTCGTAGGTGCTGTCGTCGCTGAGGAGGCAGTGTTTGTAGAGGTAAGGGTAACGGGGAATTAAAGTTCCCAGGGCAAGGCTAGCAGGGGTTTTGCTGTTGCTGCTATCTTCATTGCTGTGAGTTATGACTTTGGCTAAGCGTTTGAGGGTGAGGTACTGTTCGCTTTCGATAAATTGATTTACTAATTTAGGGATGGAGCCTCGCCCCCCCGATCGATTGTATCCAAATAATATTTTGGGCGCTTCTTCAAACAGAGCGATCAATTCAGGGATGGCTGCTTGCTTGCTGGGGTATGTTTGCCAGCGGTTGATCAGGATGTGGCAGCAGCGGTTGAGGATGTATTTGAATTCTTGTTCAGCGTGTGCTGAGCGTGCTATTTTTTCGAGTGCGTCGGCGATCGAGCGATCGGGATATCCGACGCCCTCGATAAACAAAGTGCGAAAGCGGCCGATCAGTTCTGCCGGCTGCTCTCGTTGTACCAACTCCAGCCAGTGCTTGTAAAGTAGCTGTTCTTCTTCGTGGCTTTGTCTGTTGTAGTCGTTCACTGTGGATTAACCCTCCGAGGCTGGGGCAGGAGCTTTCAGCGCTATTAGCTTAATGAATTGGCCAATGAATCGCAATAATTGAGTCAACCGAGCTTCTCGCCCGATGGGGCTTAGGGGTAGAAGCTGTCAGCAGCTTAAGCCGATCGATATTTTTTGCTTAGTTAAACTATTTATCAACACCAGCATGACATGAATTGTTGGTAATTAGCAAGGCCTTAAATCACCATCGACTTTGTAAAGTATTGGTAAAGATTGTAGGTGGGTACGGCATAATTTATTGGTGGGCGGACGATTTAGTATTAGGATGATCAAGGTCAATCCTGATCCGCAGCCCGCTGTTAGTTAAATTTGAGGTTGGGCGAGGTAGAATTAGCTTTGAAAATAATTATTTGAAATGTGAGTGCTGGTTATGGTTTGTCGCGTAAGTATCGCCCAACTTGCTGAAATTTTAACTGTACCTTGGCCTGCTGTGTCTGAGGGCGTTTTGACAGCTTTAGGGACAGGTATTGCCACAGATACGCGCACTCTTGAGGGGGGCGAAGTATTTTTGGCGCTGCGGGGAGACAATTTTGATGGCCATCAATTTTTGGCAAAAGCTCGGGATTTGGGGGCGATTGCAGCGATTGTCGATCAAGATTGGCAAGAGGAATTGCCTAATTTTCCCTTGTTGCGCGTTGACGATACTTTAAAAGCTTATCAGTCGATCGCCCGTTGGTGGCGCGACCAATTCAGTATACCTATAGTTGCTGTTACTGGTTCTGTAGGTAAAACTACTGTTAAAGAGTTAATTGCGGCAGTTTTGTCAACGAGGGGAAATGTTCTTAAAACTCAATATAACTACAACAATGAAATTGGAGTCCCAAAAACTCTGTTGGAGCTTTCACCTTCCCAAAATTTTGCTGTAATTGAAATGGGAATGCGCGGGAGTGGCGAAATTGCGCTGCTGTCGCAAATTGCGAGTCCTACTGTGGCGGTAATTACTAATGTAGGAACGGCACATATCGGACGGTTGGGATCGGAAGACGCGATCGCCCAAGCTAAGTGCGAACTGTTAGCCGAAATGCCTGCGGATAGCATTGCTATTCTCAATCACGATTGTGGCAGATTAATCGCAACTGCGTCAAAAGTTTGGCCGGGAAAAACTTTAACTTATGGTTTAGAAGGCGGGGATTTTTGCGGAGAATTGCTCAATCCTGATACAATGTTAGTAGAAGGTGTGGAATTGCCACTGCCGCTGCCGGGACGGCACAATGCTGTAAATTATTTGGCGGCTTTGGCGGTAGGAAAAGTTTTAGGTATTGATTGGGAAGTTTTAAAGCAAGGTTTGTCTGTGCAGTTACCGGATGGACGGGCGCGCCGCTACGATTTGCCCGAAGATATTATGATTCTGGATGAGACTTACAATGCTGGTTTGGAGTCGATGTTGGCGGCGTTGAGACTGTTAGCAGATACTCGGGGAAAGCGCCGGATTGCGGTGTTGGGAACGATGAAGGAATTGGGCGACAGAGCCATCGAATTTCACCGACAAGTAGGAAGGGCGGCGCGAGAGTTGAATCTCGATGCTTTGTTTATTTTCGCTGATTTTGAGGAAGCGGCGGCGATGGCTGCGGGTGCGGCGGGTTTGCCTTTTGTGGAGGTAGAAGATATTGCGAGGGAGAATTCCCGCGAAGATTTAGCAAGGCATTTAATGGAGTTTGTCACACCGGGCGATCGTATTTTATTTAAGGCTTCTCATTCGGTGGAGTTGAATCGAGTTGTGGAGAAGTTTAGGGCAGATTTTGCGGGGGAGTAATAGAAAAGAAATTTTGGGGATTTGAAATTATGCGAGCGCTTCTAGTCGATCGTCGCCTCCAACTCACGTTTCGATCGCTGATGCGTAGGGTAAGATGCCCATCTACACCTAAGTCCCGAGGGTTCAATATCCCGATCGCTCTAACGGCTCGATTTCGATATCTGGAGCAATCTCAATGGCTGCAATTCTGGCATTCTCAACTATCGTATTTCCTATCATTGTATTGTGTACTGCCTCAAACTTAGATTCGGCTTCCGAAATTTCTTCGTAGTGTACAATCAGATGATAATATTTATTAATTGGTTCTCCAGAATCTGAAATTTCCACGGCAAGCGAATCTATATTCTGAGATTGTTCGGCTTTCTCCCGATACTCGTCGGCTAAATGTTCCAGGGCGATCGCGATCGCGTGTTCTTTCGTTTGTCCGTAAAAATTCATGGTATCATCAGGGCGATCGCTCAAAGATGATGATATCTGACAAAGATACTGCCCGTTTGATTGAGCGCAAACGTCGATCGAAATTGTACCAGCAGTGCGATCGGGATTTATTTGAGTCATAAGCTGTTCGGCATTTAAAAGACGATAGTAGGGTGCGTCAGTCCATAAGCGTTTCCCTTGTCCAGTAAGTATTCTAACTGACGCACCCTACAAGGCTGAAACTCACCACAGCACAAGTTTTAGGAGCCGGGGAAGCATGACCTATTTCAGGATATGTCGAAAAAAAGCTAAAATATCGATTAGTTTTCGTTGGACTTGTAATGTCGGAGAGCAGATATGAATTCAGTTGAGGAGACCGGATTGTCACCAATCGTTGACTTGCCACTGATAGGGTCTGCTGAACAATATCTCTTCTCAGTCGAGGACGATCGAGAGCGTGCTGATAAGCTACAAGAATTACTTGTCCCCAAGCTTAAGGTTCTCATTGAACAAGCTTGTAACCTAATTCACCAAGTTTATGGCACAGATGTACTCTCAGATTGCCGAATAACGACTACACCAGCTCATCGATCTGGAGCCAAGAAAACCAAGCCCGTGGAAATAGCAACCGCTGGCTTGGCTATAAAAGGAAAAAAATGGTTTTTCCAACATAGGTTCGTGTGTACTTCTGATAACTTGTTTGTGAACTTTTTTGGATTAAGAGGGTTAGAAGCTAATCCAATTGTCCAAGTCATGAAGAACCATGTGGAAGATGTTACTAGGATTTTGAAGCAGGGTGAATATTATATTTACTCTGATACTATTGCACCGGAAGATGATGGAAAGTTAGAGTATGATGAGTTCATTAACAAACTGCAATTGGCTCCTGAACGAGATTGGAAAACTACCTTTATTCGGAGTCCATCCCTAGTTCTTCCTATTAAAGACCTAGATGCAGCTCAGCCAGTGATTAATAACTTTGTCGAAATCTTTGCTATCTTTCGTGCTGCATCAAATGTGTTTCTTGGTGAGGAAGACCGTTTTGAAGAATACCTAAAATGTTTGTGGGATTGGCAAAATCCGCTTCAGGTTCAGGAATCTGTAACTACTAGATTGTTTCCTGATGAAGTAGATGCAGTACAAACCTTTCGTGAAGGGGCAGTACGGCAAGTTTCAGTCAATGCCTATGAACGAGAGCCTAAAGCTCGGCAAAAATGTATTGATTATTACGGTTCAAGTTGCTATATTTGTAATTTCGATTTTGGCAAAACTTTTGGACAACCAGGAAAAGGTTTCATTCATGTTCATCATCTAAAACCCCTTTCAGAAATTGCAGAAGAGTATGAAATTGACCCTATAAAAGATTTGCGTCCTGTTTGCCCAAATTGTCACGCTATGATTCATCGTAGTTCACCACCATTTACTCTTGAAGAAATCCAGATGTTGTTGAAGTCTGCTCGTGGTTCTACTATCTAATATGTTTTGTTGACTTATTCTAACCGATAGTTTACAAAAATTAGATCCCCGATTTCTTCAAAAAGCGGGGATCTAATTTTTCTGTTTGACTCCAGATAGCACCTACCAGGAGTCAAATACATTACTTCGCAGCTTGACGCTCTTTTGCCGCCTTAATCACTTCTTCAGCGATGTTATTCGGACAAGGAGCATAGTGCGAGAAAGACATTGAGAACTGTCCGCGCCCAGAGGTCATAGTACGCAAATCGCTAATGTAACCAAACATTTCGCTCAATGGTACATCTGCCTTGATCCGTGCTCCTGTCTGGCTTGTTTCCTGAGATTTCATCATCCCCCGGCGGCGGTTGAGGTCGCCGATCACGTCGCCCATGTAATCATCTGGAGTGAATACATCGACATTCATAATCGGTTCGAGCAACTGAGGCCCTGCTTTAGGCAGAGACTGCCGATAGGCCGCTTTGGCAGCAATTTCAAAGGCCATTGCTGACGAGTCAACGGGGTGGAAACCGCCTTCTAGTAGCGTGAATTTCAAGTCCAAGCAAGGGAATCCAGCCAAGACGCCTTTGTCGATGCAGCTTTCAAAGCCTTTTTCGACGGCTGGCCAATATTCTCTCGGCACGCTACCACCAGTCACTTTTGACTCAAACTGGAAGCCGCTTCCAACTTCACCAGGCTCGATCACATAGCCAATTTTCGCAAATTGACCGGAACCACCTGATTGCTTTTTGTGGGTGTATTCGTCTTCGAGGCGCTTGGTAATCGACTCGCGGTAGGCTACCTGTGGTTCGCCGACTTCTACTTCGATGCCGTGGGTGCGCTTGAGAATGTCTACTTTGATGTCGAGGTGTAACTCGCCCATCCCCTTGAGAATCATTTCGCCGCTTTCTTGATCCGTCACCATGTGGAAGGATGGGTCTTCTTGCACCATCTTGGTGAGGGCTGCTCCCATTTTTTCTTCGCCGCCTTTTTGTTTCGGTTTGACCGAAATCGAAATAACGGGATCGGGGAATACCATCGGCTCTAGGGTGGCGGGATTTTTGGGGTCGCAGATGGTGTGTCCGGTGCGGACGTTTTTCATACCGACGATCGCCACGATGTCCCCGGCTTGGGCCGATTCAATTTCTTCGCGAGAGTTGGCGTGCATTTCCACCAAACGGCTGATGCGCTCGGTCTTGCCTGTGGCGGTGTTGAGTACGGTGTCGCCCTTGGACAGAGTACCGGAGTAGAGGCGCGTGAAGGTTAGAGCACCGTAGCGATCGTCCATGATCTTAAACGCGAGTGCCCGCAATGGCCGGTTGGGATCGACGATCGCAAACTCGCCGGTTTCCTCGCCATCGAGATCGACTTCTGGCTGCGGTGTGACTTCCATCGGGTTTGGCAGGTAGTCAACTACGGCATCTAGAACCAACTGCACGCCTTTGTTTTTAAACGATGAGCCGCAGTAGGTGGGGAAAAATGCCCGATCGCGAGTACCTTTGCGAATACAGCGCTTGAGGTCATCAATACTCGGCTCGTTGCCTTCGAGATATTGTTCCATCAGAGTGTCGTCTTGCTCGACGGCCAGTTCGATCAACTGTTCGCGCCAAGTTTCGACATCATCGACCATATCGGCGGGGACATCTTTAATTTGATAGTTCATCGGATCGCCGGAATCATCCCAGATCCAGGCTTTGCGGGTCAGCAAATCGACTACGCCGCAAAACTTTTCTTCTATGCCGATCGGCAATACCATCACCATCGGTTTAGCTCCGAGGATTTTATCAACTTGCTTGACAACGCGGTAAAAATCTGCACCGGTGCGATCGAGCTTGTTGATGTAGATGACGCGAGCGACTTTGGAATCGTTAGCGTAGCGCCAGTTGGTTTCAGATTGCGGTTCAACTCCACCCGAACCGCAGAACACACCAATGCCACCATCGAGAACCTTCAAAGAACGGTAAACCTCGATCGTAAAATCGACGTGTCCCGGAGTATCAATGATGTTGAGCTGATGCTCGTTCCAGAAGCAGGTGGTAGCAGCGGACTGAATCGTAATCCCGCGCTCTTGCTCCTGTTCCATGAAGTCAGTAGTCGCCGCGCCTTCGTGAACTTCACCAATTTTGTGGATTTTACCTGTCAGTTTCAGGATTCTTTCTGTTGTGGTGGTCTTGCCAGCATCTACGTGGGCGAAGATGCCGATATTTCGATAACGAGTGAGATCTTTCATAATTACTGTTGAGATTAAATGCGACGAACCGTCGGCGACCACCTGCAAGCGTGACAAGCGAGGAATCAATGTTGCCCGGTAAGGCCAGTACAGGCCGGATTTCCTTTTCCCTGTTTCTGGCAGGACTATCTTAATTTTGACACTTTCTCGTCATTCCTGCGAAGGATTCTTGCTTCAATAAGTGCTGCAAGCCTGACAACTCATTAAAATAACCCAGACAAAGGGCAAAATCTTCTCAGAAATTAGGTTCGGTTGAGGAACTCATTGAGCAAATAGTCCTGGACGCACGGGTGGTCAGAAACCGGGTTTTTCTACCAAAATATTAGATAAGATTGCATAAATCTTTGATTAATACGGAACCGCAGATGTAAGGCAGATTAAGCAGATAAACGCAGATAATTTCAAGATAGCTATAAAAAAACCAAATTGCTGCGTCCAGGAATATCTAAGTCAAAATCGACCCGCTCATCATCCGCTGATATCTCCGCTCCAACTCATCCCGCACCACCGGCCACTGATTCAAACTTTCATCATTCTCAATTACCATTTGAGCTGCGGCCCTCGCCAACTCCAAAACTTCCTGATCCTCCACCAAACTCGCCAAAGCAAAATCTGGCAAACCTGACTGCCGAGTTCCCAAAACCTGGCCCGGCCCGCGCAGTCTCATGTCCATTTCTGCAATAAAAAAGCCATCTTGAGATTGTTCTAAAACCTTCATTCTTTGCATAGCTTCCGCTGTTTTGGAACCAGGCATTAACAAACAATAAGAACGATTGCTGCCTCGACCGACTCTACCCCGCAACTGGTGTAGTTGCGACAGTCCAAAACGCTCGGAATTTTCAATCAGCATTACCGTGGCATTCGGCACGTCCACCCCTACTTCGACCACAGTAGTAGATACTAAAATATCGGTTTCTTTGTCCCGAAACTTAGAAATTGCTTCATCTTTGTCGGCACTGCTCATTCTACCGTGCAGCAAACCCACCTTAAACTCAGGAAATACACTTTTTTCAAGTTTCTCTTTTTCCTCAATTGCTGATCGCACATCCAACTTTTCCGACTCCTCCACCAGCGGCAGTACCACATAAACTTGACGCCCGCTAGCCACTTCCCGCCGAATCAAATCGTAAGCTTGGATGCGTTCTTTGGCAGACAGTACAGTTGTTTGAATCGCCTGCCTGCCGGGGGGAAGTTCATCAATTTGACTCACATCTAAATCCCCATGGAGCGTCAGTGCCAGCGTCCGGGGAATGGGAGTTGCCGTCATGGTCAAAACGTGGGGAGCCTCGCCTTTTTGCTGCAATTTAGCGCGCTGCTGCACACCGAATCTGTGCTGTTCATCAATTACCGCCAAACCCAATTTATGGAAATTCACCGTATCTTGAATCAGCGCGTGAGTTCCCACTAAAACAGGTAATTCTCCGGTTTCTAATTGGTTGTGAATTTCGCGGCGCTTGGCTATTTTTGTGGAACCAGTTAACAGTTCTACAGACAAGTGCATCAAGTTAAACCAACCTACCAATTTGCGATAGTGCTGTTCTGCTAAAACTTCTGTCGGCGCCATTAAAGCGGCTTGATAGCCGGATTGAATTGCTGCTAGCATGGCCACGACGGCTACTACTGTTTTGCCAGCACCGACATCGCCTTGCACTAATCTGTTCATCGGTTGCGCCGAAGCTAAATCGTTGAGGATGTCGTTAATTACTCTTTCCTGAGCATTAGTCAAAGCAAAAGGCAAGATTTCATAAAAATGTTCGATCAATTTACCGCTAGGAATGATGACTGCGCTAGCTTGAGCTTTCCTTTGGGTTTGGCGGCGCTTTAAAAGTCCTAATTGCAGGTAGAAAAATTCGTCAAAAACTAAGCGGCGGCGGGCGGCGGCTAAACAATCTCGATCGAGCGGAAAGTGAATATTAGTCACGGCATCGGCTAAACCCATTAAACCGTAACGCTCGCGCAAATCCTCTGGTAGCGATTCTGGCAACATTTTCGCCGCCGGCATTGCAGCCAAAATCGATCGCCTCACCGAACCAGCATCCACCCCCTCCGTCAGCGGATAAACTGGTATCAGGCGGCCGACTTTCATTGATTCGATCGCACCGCCGGAGTCGTCTAATACTTCTAACTCAGGATTTTCTAAAGTAATTCCATATTTACCCTGCTTCACCAACCCGGAAGCTGCCAGCACCGCGCCAGTACAATACTCGCGCTTTTTAAATTCTTGCCAACCGCGATTGCTGTAGCGAGGGCCTGCAAAAAAACGACTAATTTTTATCTCTCCGGTGCGGTCTTTTAAAATTACTTCTAATATGGTTAACTTCTTATTCTTCGGACTAGAAAAGCAATTGCAGCGCTTTACTTCAGCGATTAAAGTGACAGTTTCCCCGGCTATTAGCTCGCGAATTTGTACTTGCTTTGCATAGTCGATGTGGTTGCGCGGATAGTAGTAAAGTAAGTCATATACAGTGTATAAACCCAGTTTGGCCAAGCGGTTGCCGTTGGCGGGGCCGATGCCAGTGACCCGGGTTAACTGTTGGTCGAGAGTCAGGCTTGGTGGGGCGGGTGCTGTATTCAGGGGTGCAGTTCGGGGAACGGAAAGTGCTGGGGCGCTTGGTTCAGAAGCGTTAGCGTTTGCGGGTCTGACTTGTGCTACTTGTTCTTGCTGGTGGCGAGTTTCTTGTTCCCAAACTTGCTCCATTTGCCTGAGAAAACTGACCGTAATGGCGATCGAATGTTGGCGCTCTTCGAGATCTTTCTGAGGGTAGATGTCAAATTCAGCGGCTAGTTGTCTGGCTCGATCGCGCGCAGAAGCGGCCACAGAACCTGCAAGTTGTCTCAAACTCAGGCCCAGAAACTCGCTGAAGCGGTATTGACTGCCTTGGATGTCGTTAAATCCGCGATCGGCTTCTACTGAAAGAGCTTTTTGCAATCGCTGCCATTCTGGTTGGTTATTAGTCATCAGTCATTAGTAATTAGTCATCAGTCATTAGTCATTAGTCATTAGTCATTAGTCATTAGTTATTAATCATAGCTCAAGAATTCCAGACAACTGACAACTGACAACTGTCAACTGACAACTGTCAATTGACAACTGACTAATCTTCAAACCAACTCGATCGCCAAGCCGACTCAGCCTCCACCACAGCGAGTTCCCGCTGCTTTTTCTGATAATCGCGGCCCAGCGAGTTCAACTTTACAGACAGGTTACGAATTTGCTGTCGCCAAGCCGAGGTTCCCGCATCGGCAAACTCTATTTCCGACAGTCGCAGTTTAATTGCTGTAATGTGCAGCGCCCTACTACCAAAGGTTGCTGCCAATTTTCGCGATGCTGGTGAGGCGTCGGTTTCAATGATTAAGTTTAATAAGTTAGGAGGCCCAGCAACACTATCGCCGGAGGATTCAGCACCAGAAGCAGCTTCTAGAACCGGTTCTGGCAATTGACTCGGCAATATTCCCGACTGTTGCAGCAAGCGGTTGGTGTCGCGAGAAAGCAGCTTGAGTATATGGACGATCGACTTTTCAATACTATTTTGCCAGCGTGCCAAACTTTCTGGGGAATTGGCACTTGGCAATTGATAATTTGCCAATGAAAATAGATAGTTAATCGCCGAAACTTGGTTTTTTTCCTTTTCGTCTTCTTCCTTTTCGTCTTCTTCCTTTTCGTCTTCTTCCTTTTCGTCTTCTTCGTCTTCCTCTTCGTCTTTGTCGAAGTCGTCTTCGTCTTCCTCTTCGTCTTCGTCTTCCTCTTCCTCTATTTCTTCCTCTGTTTCTGATTCACTCACCAGCGATCGCAATTTTTCCTCCGACGCCGCAGCCAAAGCCCTTACAGACTGCTGCATTTTTTGCCGCCCATCGAAGGACAACTTGAGAAACGAATCCGGTACTGCTTGAGTGCAAAGGTGATAGCAAGCCAAAATTAACTGCTGCCGCACCGCTTGTCCCAACGCATTTAAATAACCTTCATAGGTATTGCTATACTCCAACTTCAAGGCTGCTAAAGCCTCTTCGAGTCCTGCCAAATCTTGCTCTATTCGCTCTCTTGGTCGCACCATATCTCTCGTATAAAATTAAAATAGGACTTACGCAGGTTTTAAATCCTTACGCTATCTGTAGTAAGGTGTGCACTGCAGGCCCTACAAATATAGTCTGTCCATAAGTCTTGTAAAAATTAAAAATTAAAAATGCAAAAAATTGATTTTTCACATTTTTAATTTTTAATTCTAAATCTTAATTTGGGATTATTGAGCACCCATTTGGGCTGCCACTTCATCGGCAAAGTTAGCTTCTACCTTTTCAATGCCTTCGCCCAAGACAAAACGCACGAAGCGGCGCACTTGGACATTTTCTCCAATTTGGGCGATCGTTTGTTTCACCAACTCTTCCACCGAGATATTCTGATCTTTAATAAAAGGCTGATCCATCAAAGATAACTCTTTCATGCGCTTCTCAATCCGCCCTAGAACAATCTTTTCTTTGATGTTGTCCGGCTTGTTGCCCAAGTCATCTTTGCCCATTTCAATTGCCTTTTCTCTTTCGACAACTTCGGCGGGGATATCTTCAACTTTCACGTATTCCACATTCGGGCAAGCTGCAATTTGCATCGCAATATCCCGCACCAACTTTTGGAATTCTTCGCGACGTGCCACAAAATCTGTTTCGCAGTTAACTTCCACCAGCACGCCGACGCGGCCGCCCGTGTGAATGTAGCTGCCTACAAGCCCTTCTGAGGCAACTCGTCCACCTTTTTTACCTGCCGAAGCCAGACCTTTTTTCCGCAGCCACTCAATGGATGTTTCCATATTGCCTTCGTTTTCAACGAGGGCTTTTTTGCAGTCCATCATGCCCGCGCCAGTTTTTTCGCGCAGTTCTTTAACAAGTTTTGCAGATATGTCCGCCATCTTCTTTAAGTTCCCAATCAAAATTAGTTATTAGTCATTAGTCATTAGTCATTAGTCATCAGTCATTAGTCACTAATTTTAATGTTAATGATTAGACCAGAGTGAAGAAATACCCAGTCGATATTAGTACCGACTTTGTAGGTGTAGCGCCAGAATTAATTCTGGCCCTGACACAATGAATGCTTTTGCCAGAGCTCTACTAATGACTTAGACTCGTGCTATGTACAATTAAAAATTAAAAATATCCAACTAAAAATAATAATTATTTTTAATTTTCAATCTTTAATTTTTAATTTACTGGTGTCAGATTCCAAGGGCCCTACTAGCTCTCGGTTTCTTCGCCCTCGGCCTCAGCGGCGTCGTCGGGATCTACATAATCGGGGTCATCCAATTCTTCGATTTCGACATCATATTCAGCGCCTTCGTAGCCACCTTCGTAGTCGTAGTCTTCCTCAGAGTCGCCGCCCTGCTGACCGTGACGACCTTCGTAGATGGCATCAGCCAACTTGCCGACAATCAGCTTGATCGATCGAATAGCATCGTCGTTAGCCGGAATCGCAATGTCAACCAAATCCGGGTCGCAGTTGGTGTCCAACAGAGAGACGATCGGAATTCCCAACTTTTGGCATTCCAACACCGCATTATACTCGCGGCGTTGGTCTACCAGCACCACTCCGTCGGGAATCTTCCGCATAGATTTAATCCCGCCCAGATATTTCTGGAGTTTGGTCATTTCTCGGCGCAGCACCGAAGCTTCTTTTTTCGGCAGCAAATCTAGGGCGCCGATTTCCTCGCGGCGCTCCAAATCCTTGAGGCGCTCCACGCGGGACTTAATCGTCGTCCAGTTGGTGAGCATTCCCCCCAGCCAGCGCTGGTTGACGTAATAAGCACCGCAGCGTTGAGCTTCTTGGGCTACAATCCCTGCGGCTTGGCGCTTCGTACCCACGAACAAAAACTTTTTGCCTTTTTCTGAGGCAACTCTCATGTACTCGTAGGCGTCTTCCATAAGCTGAGCGGTTTGCACGAGGTCGATGATGTGAACCCCGTTGCGCTCTGTGAAAATGTAGGGAGCCATTTTCGGGTTCCACCGGCGGGTTTGGTGTCCGAAGTGAACCCCTGACTCTAACATTTGAGCCAAACTGACTACTGGCATTGTATTTTTAACTCCTGATTCGGGTTAATCCTCCACCCGGTCGTATTTCTGAAGGTTTGCGCCCTCGAAACACCCGAAAACCCGGATGTGCGAATTTAAACAACTTTTCTAGTTTATCACAGCGCGCGCTACTTTTTCTGACAATCTGATATCCGTAGGGTTGGCGTGGCACCGGGATGTGAGATTTAATGGGCGGGTTGGGTGCGGGGTGTGCACGATGCGGTTAGAGTTACTCGCAAGCGCTTCTTAAAAACGAAAAATCTAGGTGGGAGGTGGCCAAAGCCTTTGTTCGCTTGTGAGAGAATGGCGTTGTTGGTGCGCCTCTTGTGCCTTCTACCTTCGATCGAGCTGGTATCCATTTTTTTCGATCGCCAATTCTGTCGGCTTTACTGCCGTGTCCTCTCGATCCGCAAAAATTCCAAAGCTAAAAACGCCATGCCCATCCCCATTCTCGTCCTGCTTGAAGTTCTAATTGTCATCGCACTTTCGAGACTTGTCGGTTTAGGATTTCGATCTATTAAACAACCTCAAGTCATTGGAGAAATTGTAGCAGGAATTATGCTCGGGCCTTCTCTGTTTGGCTTAGTTGCACCCGATTTAGCAACAGCACTTTTCCCAGCCGAAGCCGTTCCCTTCCTCAACGTGCTGTCTGAGGTGGGGCTGATATTTTTCATGTTCTTGGTTGGTTTGGAACTGAATCCGAAGTATCTCAAAAGCAATTTAGATATCGCGATTTTAACTTCCCACGTCAGTATTCTAGTGCCCTTTTCTCTGGGAAGCTTGCTAGCGCTGCTGCTGTATCCCATTGTTTCAAATAATAGCGTTTCCTTTACCGCCTTTGCTTTGTTTTTAGGCGCTGCGATGTCAATTACTGCTTTTCCGGTGCTGGCAAGAATTATTACAGAGCACAACTTGCAGAATACAAAATTGGGGACGCTGGCCCTGACTTGCGCGGCGGTAGATGACGTAACGGCGTGGTGTTTGTTAGCGGTGGCGATCGCAGTTACTCGAACTAACTCCATGATCGGCGCTTTGCCGACCATTTTTGCATCTTTAATTTACATCGCTTTCATGCTGATTGTAGTCCGCTGGTTGTTGCAACACATTTCCCAGCACTACAACCGCACCGGCAGATTAACACAGTTAGTGCTGTCGGGAATTTACATGGGAGTTGTAGCTTCTGCCTTAATTACTGAATTAATCGGCATTCATTTAATTTTCGGTGCATTTTTGCTGGGTGTCGCAATGCCGAAAAATGCGGGATTAACCCGAGAATTAGCTGAGAAAACCGAAGATTTTGTCCTGATATTTCTGCTGCCAGTCTTTTTTGCTTACAGCGGTTTGCGTACTCAAATCGGCCTACTCAACAGTCCAGAATTGTGGCTGCTGTGCGCCGCAGTTTTGGGAGTGGCAATTGTCGGCAAATACGTCGGCACTTACGTTGCTGCCAGAGTTTGCGGCATCAGCAACCGCGAAGCTTCAGCGTTGGGATGGCTGATGAATACTCGTGGTTTGACTGAACTAATTGTGCTGAATATCGGTCTTTCCTTGGGCGTAATTTCGCCGCTGCTATTTACGATGTTAGTCATCATGGCTTTAGTCACAACTTTTATGACTTCGCCTCTGTTGGAGTGGACTTATCCCAAACGGTTAATTCGGTTAGATATTTCAGAAGTTAGCTCTGAGGATTCAGAATTAGAAGATTCACCAATTGCCGGTAGCAGGGAAGAAACAGGTCAAAAATTGCTGCCCACTTATCGAATTTTATTACCAGTTGCCAATCCCAGCACGCAGAAAGGTTTACTGCAACTAGCGGTAGCGCTGGCGCAGCCGGCCGCTGGTATGGGTGGTGACGATTTACAGTCGGCGGCGGTTCATCCTCTGAGTTTGATAGAATTAAATGAGGACTATGCCTTTAAAAGTACGCCTGCGGAAGCCGATCGCATTATTCAAGAGCGCCGCTCGCAATTATCACAATTGATCCAGAGTTTGGAACTGCCGGAGGCGCGGAAATTTGTACATCCTATCATTCGGATTACTAATGATGTAGCGCGGGAAACGGCACAAATTGCGGAGCTCGATCGCGCGGATTTGATTTTAGTAGGATGGCACAGGCCTACTTTTAGCAGCAACCGTTTGGGAGGACGTGTCGGTCAAATTCTCAGCAACGCAAAGGTGGATGTAGCAATTTTTGTTGATAGAGGCCGAGAAAGGTTGAATAACTTGTTAGTACCTTACGCGGCAAACATTCACGATGATTTGGGGTTAGAATTGGCGCTGAGATTGTTAGTTAATAGCGAGGAACGCCGTTTGACGGTGCTGCGGGTGGCGGTTGACGGGGAAGCTGGAAACGAGCTGAGTTATGATTTTCAGCGAGTGATGGATCAGTTGCCGGTTGAGGTGCGATCGCGCATTGAAACTCCGATTGTGGAGGCTGCTGAGCCAATTCAAGCAGTGATTGCGGCTTCTGCTAATGCTGATTTGACGATTGCGGGTACGAGTCGGGAGTGGGGAATTGAGCGCCAAACTTTGGGACAGTATACTGATGAATTGGCTGTGCAGTGTCATTCTTCGCTGCTGATTGCCCGGTGCTACGTTAAAGTGCGATCGCACTTGGCGTCGGTACTTCCTCAAAGGTAGTCAGTTGATGGTTGACTGTTGACTGTTGTTATTGGTTATTGGTTATTTGTGAGTTAGTACCAATGCCCAATGCCCAATGCCCAATGCCCAATGCCCAATTATTAATTACCAAGATGATGAATCATTTAAGGCTCAAATCGCTGACATTTTACGGGATTACGATCGGCTTAGTTGCGCTGCTGTTTAAAGTAGTGAGTGCTTACGGCGAAACAAATTTAAAGGCAGCCCCGGCAATTGCGGGAAATTATCGCTTCGATGCTAAAAGTTTGCCCGAATGTCTGAAATCTGATTCCTTGGTATTGACAATCGAGCAATCGGGTGTTTATCTGAGCGGTAATTTGCGATCGGGCAGCAGAGAGGGCAGGGAAAAAACAGCCGAGGAGAAACCTTCTCTATTTGGTAAGTGGGAAACTCAAGGATTGAACTTGTCGGGTGCGGTTCCTAATTTAGCCGGTTGCAGCGACTCCACAGCAACCGGTCAAAACAGTTCTGTTAAAATGCGCGGAATTGTCGAGCAAGAAAGCCTCAGGGGAAAAATTAGTCTTACCGCTGGGGCAGCGGCTAGTGATTTTACGGCTCAAAGAGCAGCAGTGGCGAAACCCCAGAAGGCGGAACATTGATCGATCCCGATAGGAAATAAGAGATGGGAAATGGGTAATTCTTTGTCGCTTTCCGACTCTCCCCTTCTGCCCTCATGAAGCAAGGAATCACAAAGCGGCGGCGGGGTGGGGGAGTGGGCGATCGAAGTCCCGCCGCCGGAACTCGCCCGCGACGGTCGGTTGCTGCTAAATTGAAAATATACCTAAAAGTTAATGATAAAAATAAAGTATCCCAGAGAAGTTCTTGGTTGAGAATTTGTCTTGCTCAAGACCCCCCGTGCCCGTATAGTTTGTTTGGAATGGATGTTGCCGTGATATTAATGCCGTCAGAAACTTCGCTTACCCAGTCAAACCCGTTAATTTTAGACAGTTTGCCAGACTTATCGCCCTCCGATGGGGGATGTCCCCGCCGAGCCAGATTGCAAATTGACTTGATGTTGCTGGCGATCGAAGCCTTGTATCTCGGAGGTGCCGAAGAAATGCTGGCCGTGTCAAAGGACCTGGAATTGGAATCAATTATCAAAAATCGGGTTGCCCTTTGGCTGATGCGTAATACTAACCCGCTGAGACGCTACACCCAGCGCCGCTCGCTTACCATTGTGGAGGCAAAAGCGCTGGTGGCGATCGCCTGCAATATGGCGCGTAAGTTAACCGCGACAATTCGGCAGTTGCTGCTAGACTCGCAGCAGTTGCGATCGAGAAATATCCCCCTCAACCAGCACTTGCCACTGGCGGAGTATTTAGAACGCTTTCGAGCTCACTTTCGATCGCGCATGAACCCCAAGCGATCGCTAGTTGCAGCTTACGATTCCGACGACAAGCTCAACGAACTAGCTTTGAACTTGTTGAGCAAACTGCTATTTTGTACAGGCACAGCCGGAATGCAGCGCTTCTGGGTTAGCCTGTTTGATGGAGAACTTGAATAAAAAATGACTATTAGGCGTCAGTACAGTCTGCCAAATTGCACCCTGGTTCTAGAAGGGTTGAGCGATGGATCGGCAGCCAGCCAGTTAGATATACGGCCGGTGCTTTCCATACTAATGAGCGCTGAATGCTATGTGAAAGATCTCGGCGAGCCCCTGACGGGGGGACGGGAATTTTTTGAAAGCTTGGTGAGGGCCGTCAGCAGCTACGCTCAAGAATTTATGAGCGGAGTGCATTATCCCGATCGCTACGGCCCGAATGTGGGTATGGTGCAGTTACACAGAATTGACGGGAATTTGCACCGGTTGACCGTTCTACCCGCCTCCACAGGCAGCGCAACCCAAATCGAGCAAAAAACAGAACAGTCGGCAAAATTTGATTTGACGACGGTACAGCTATTTGATTTGGTAGAGGCGATAGATCAGTTTTTTGCCGACACGCAGACGCTGCCGGAATTGTCACTGCAATTAACCCCAATTTCCAAGCGTTACGTCAAGTCTGCCGAACCTTTGGCGAAGCGGAGTTTGCCTGCTGTCGTGGGGGTGTCGAGTTTGGCTTTGGCGGCGATGGCGTTTTTCTTGGTGCCAGTGCCCGAAGTCCAGCGTCCGAGAGATCCGGTGCGGCAGCCCAATCCAGTGGGCCAGAATCAGGGAACGCCGAATCCGGGCGGATCGGGCTCGCCGAATCCCAATCCCAGGCCTGCGCCTGACGGTTTGCTGCCTGCGGATAAAACTCCGAACGCTGAATCGAGTTCGCCGACTCCGAACCCCGCCCCGCAGTCGGACGCTTCACCTAGCGCCACACCGCAGTCGAACACTTCGCCGGAAAGCACGCCCAGTCCTGTTGCTACAGGTTTGGCAAGCCCTGATTCAGCAGCCGTACCAATTACCGATCCAGGGCAAATTGAGCTGTTGAGGGGCAAACTTTCACAGCAAATTGGCGGAGTTGTGAAGAATCAGCCTCCGGTTGATGCGGAGTTGCTTTATCGGGTGAGTGTGGCCCAAGACGGGGCAATTGTCGGTTACAAGTCCGAGAATTCGGCAGCAGTTGATCGATCCGAAACGCCGTTGTCGGAGTTGCTTTACAAGCCGGTTGGCAGCAGGCCGCCTGCGGAACCGCTGGCTGATTTCCGAGTAGTTTTTGCACAAGACGGCACTGTTCAAGTCACTCCCTGGTAATGGTTGATTGTTGACTGTTAACGGTTGATTGTTGACTGTTAACGGTTAACGGTTAACGGTTGACTGATACCAAATCCCGCTTAAATACTCCCTCAATCTCTTAGTCTGCGGAGGCAGACTTGGTTTTTCTAGTAGCGATTTCAAGATCCGAATCATCTACAAACCGATTGCTGATTCAAAGGCCTGTTGGTGCGATCGGCTCAATGTCGGGGTCAAATCCTCCGACTTGATTTGTGCGAATTATCCACAAAAATGCTCCCTGTTTTAAGAAAATTTTGGCTATTTCATCTTGGGTGCGCCTGGGCAGCATTGTTCGGTAACTAATAGCAGCTTTTATCAGGTTCACTATACCGACAAAAAAAGTTTTTTTCAGTTCCGCATCAATCCCCGCCAACCTTGCATTTTTCCGCCAATCTGGACGGACAATGCCGAGGGGCATTAATACTTTTTCTAAACTCTCTCCTAAAGCTACTAGCTGGTGAAACCTTTGGGTTTGTGCGTCGGTGGGATGTGTTTTCAACCAGTCTTGAATCTGAGGATTTGACTCTATTTCGGAAGTAATTTTTTTAATTGTCGCGTAAATTGCCTGACTTGAATCTTGCACGCAAGAAGTTGCTGGCGTGACTAAACTTGCGCCGGTGCCGTCTCCGCTGCGGTAGCGGGCCATCATGATATCTAGTTGCTGGTTTAATTCGGTTAAAGGCGACAAGGTGATGCCGTCAAAATCGTAGTCGCAACACACGCAGTCTAATTTACAGATAATATCGCAAACCGGGCGATCGCCCAACCAGCCGCGCTGCAAGTCTCCCATGTAGCTTTGCCATTTGCTGGAACCGGCAACAATTCCGTCGGGATTGTGGGCGTAAACTTGTTTGTATTCTATGTCAAAACGCAGTTCGCTGGTAAAGCGATCGCGCACTACTTTTGCTACTCCGAAAGCAAAATGTCCGGTGACAATCCCCAGCGGTGGCCGTTCGCCTTTTTTGCCGCCGATACCGCCGAAACTGTGAATCACTATCCCGATATCTCCTTCTTGCCAAGGAGAGATTGAATCGTTTTCTGTAGCCTCATTTGGGGTTAACAATACTCTTTTTGCTTGCCCTTTTTGGGCTGGTGTATTTTCCCAATTTTTGTAGTTTAAATAAGAGAGAGATTTTTTGAGGCCGAAATGTGTTTCATCGGGTGTTAATTGGGCAATTTTGCGAGGTTCGATTGCCTGCACTACAAATATACTGTCTTCGTCTCTTTCGCCGTAAATGTACCAGCCGTCTGGATTTAAGGGGGATTGTTCGATCAGGTGATTGGTAAACCTCGCTACGCCATTTTTATCTGGCTGTACTTGGGGAATCCGAATTATTTCAGCGGCGCCGTCAAATTGTTGAGATGTTTTGTTGAAATGCCGGACAATAAATTTGTCGCTGTCGGCTTCTTTGCGCTGTAAAATTGAGACTAAGGCGCAGAAACGTCCGATAATTTGTACTGGTTCGCGATCGATCGTGAGTTCCTGGCGATCGCTGCTGCTATAATTAATCGCAATCACCGGCCTGCGTAACATCACAGTCACGCTGTCTTCGAGTCTGCTGCCTGCTAGAGTTTCTAAAGGGCCGACATTTCGCCAACCGCTCAATCTATCTGGATGGATATTGCCAGATTTTTTACTATTTTTAGCCTGTTTTGTGAAGTTTATATCTTGGGTTACGGCGTGGACAAAAAACTGTACTTCGCGATTTGTACTCCATTTCAAAAAGGCTGTTTTACCAAGGAAGTATTGATGTTTTTTGGGTGCATTTATCACTTCAAGATACACTGAACCGTAGGGCTGGCGATCTTCCTTTGACGGCAAAATTAAGCGCCCCTGCCAAAGAGCGATCGGCTTGTAGAGGTAGGCAACTGCTGCTGGATTTTCACAGATTATCTCCGGCTCAAGCGCTTCTGAAATATGGCTTTTTCCTCCAAAAATAGTAGCTGTTAAATTGCCGTCACTTTCTACGAATCGGGGTTCTAAAAAAACTTTTTCAGGTTGTGAAATATTAGCGGTTAAAGAGCCAGTATTTTTTTTAAACGAGCGTTTAAAGAAAAGGCGAGTGTTTTCCAATTTTTCATGCAACCAATTGAGGAAAATGCGAATAAAAATAAATGCTGTTAAACCAAAAACAACAGCTAAAATAATCAGCCCCAGAGTCAAAATGAATTGGTTTAAAGACTGACCTGAAACTAAAAAAATTGTTGGCCCGATCAAAGAGAATACCGCCATAATATCTAAAAACGAGTTTTAGGTTCGATCCAGTCTTTGCTGGCTTGACTGCCGAAAACTAGGGGTTTGTCTTCGGTGACTGGTACCGTTTGCCCTGTCATATCAACGGCACAAAGAGGCCAAGATCGATCGCCCAAATTGCCGGCGCGGAACAGAACTTTTCCGGGACAAACTTGACTCCAACCCAACAATACAGCATGAGTGTAAAGACTGCGAGCGGGAGCAACGGTATAAGTGTAATTATCATTTTTGTCCCAAATGACACCGTAGTCGGACATATCGGAAGAGTTGAAAAGTGCTTCAAATTCGCGGGCGAGAATGCGGGAACCGTCTTGATTCCAAGAAACAGGCACTAAAATGGCGATCGTCCCGGACATATCTGTATCATCGCTAGCATACATCCCACTTTCGGCCAGTGGCGAAGCAGCAGCCACTGTTTGCAGTTCGCCGGTTTTGAGATTTTCCACAAACATGACGCTGCTAACCCGACACCGGGAAAATTCCGGCTGCACTTGCAACTCAATTCGACTGTAAGCTGCGTATTGGCCGTTAGTTGAAACTAGGGATGGACTGCGATAGTAGCGCAGGCCTGTGCCGGCAGTGGAGCTCACTTTAGCATGAGTGGCACTAATCCATTCCCAAGGAACGGGATAAGGGCTATTTAAAGGGTCAGTCATCGGTTTTTTTTCCAAAACTTTTACTGAATTATCCAACAGATTCAGGCTGGCACGCAACAAACTAGAAACCCGGTTTCTGCCTCGATATTTCGCCGTCCAACCCCAGATTTATAGAAACCGGGTTTCTTTTTGAGATTTAAGATTGGAGGATAAATCTCAAATCTTAAATCTCAAATCTCAAATCGGATAGGTAAGATAGTATCGAAATTAATCTGGTATGTACACCGAGAGGGATGAAATATGACGCGATCTTTTAACCAAAAACCTTCAATCCCCCCGATTCGCGTCTCCAAGTCGCGGGGAAAAGGTTTGCTTGTACTGTCGCTGATTTTTCGACTGCTGCTGCTGGGGGTGGGCAGCGGTTTTGCGTGGGTTTTGGGGATGGCGATCGCTCAAATTCATCCGTCAGGCGCGACGGAGATGCCGCTGGCAGAGAGATTGCTGCGTGTAACTCCAAATTTGACCTCCAGCCCGAAACGCGCCCCAGTAACGCCAATTCCGGCGCTCCCGCCACCAACGGCTACACCGACTCCCCAGTCAAAAGTCAGCCCTGCCCAGAGAGAGAAATTGCAGTCGGATTTGAGACAGTTGCAGGGCCAACTCAACGCGCTGATTGGTCGCACGGCGGCTTTGGAGAGTCAGTTGGGCAGCAGCCGGCCGACGGAAACTTTGGAAAAGCGTTTGCAGTTGATGTCGCGGGAATTGGCTGCGCCGGAAACGGCGGCAAGTCTTGCCCCTGCTTTACCTGCGATCGGCAGCAGCCCGAGTCTGAACCCTGAAACGGTGAATACTGCGCCCCAGAATGCCAATAATCCGGTGTTTGGGGGGGAGGGGCTGATGGTGACTCTACCCAGCGATGTTTTGTTTGATACTGGCAGCATTTCTTTGCGCGCGGGAACTAATGCGATTTTGGACAATTTGGTCGCGGAGTTGGGCAATCACGAGGGGGCAACTGTGCGGGTTGCGGGCCACACTGACGACGCGGGGGAAGCGGCGGACAATCGCAATGTGTCGTTTGCGCGGGCTCAGGCTGTGGTGCAGTATTTGTCGGGTGTGCTCGGTCAGAAGTATCATTGGGTGGCGATCGGCTATGGAGAAAGTCGCCCTTCGGTAGATAATAGTTCTGATGGTAATCGGCAGCGCAACCGCCGCATTGAAGTGGCAATTAGTCCTTAGTCAGCGGACTTGTGGATACTAGATTTATTGCATGAATCTTTGATTGATAGTCAACCGCTGATGTAAGGCAGATAAACACGGATAAACGCAGATAATTTCCACAGAGGTGAGCGAATGCTTGCAATTGGAGTCTACTGTGTTGAATTCTCAAGGCGTAAGCTGCTATCACGCTGAAGGTGTAAGAGGTGGCAAGTCAGAATTATTTTTAGCCTGATCTATTGCCTCTCGATGTTCGCTCCTAAGCTTCGGTTTTAAATACAAGTTCTCAATCAAAGCTGCCACTCCCGCAAACCAAGGCGGTACGATTACAGCTCCAATAATTCCTAATACTTGAACGCCTCCCAATACAGAAAGCAATTGATATAAAGGATGCACACCAACCGATGAACCAACCAGCAAAGGATCGAGGACGTAAGTTTCTAAATTCTGGATGATTACAAATAACAGTAATACCCACAAAAGTACCCAGCCACCTTTAGCTAAAGCTACTATTAATGCTGGTACTGCTCCTAACACGGGGCCAATGAAGGGAATCAGGTTGGTAACACCTGCGATCGCACCCAAGCCTAAAGCAAATTCCGGCATTCCCAAAATGCTCAAACCTGTGGTAATAAATATCCCTAAAATGCCCGAAACTAACACTCGCCCGCGAATATAACTCCCCATTCTTTGACCGATGGGCGCGGCTTGTGAGGCTAATCTTGCGTCCCAAGGTTTTGGGAAAAATTGCACCAAACTTTTAATTAATGTGTCGCTGTCTGCAACCATGTAACCTGAAATAAATAATGCTAAAACTAAGCTGAAGAAACCGCCGAGAATGCCTCTAGTTAAACTGTACGATCGCAAAACCAGTTGTTGGCTCGATCGAATCAGCCAATTAGTCAGCGATTGAGTGTCCACCAACTGACCCACCAAGGCAGGGGCATCGTCGGTTAGGCGACTCAATAAATTAGTTGCTAAGGTTTCCAGACTTTCGACATAAACTGGTAACTGCCGCAGCAGTAACTCTATTTGTTCGATTACCGTGGGCCCGATTAACACTACCGTCCCGCTAAATCCGCCGATGAGAGTTAAATAAACCATAATCACCGCCAGCCAGCGGGGAACCCGCATCGTTTGGGCCCAATTAACGATCGGGACGATCGATGCGGCCAGCACAACTGATATCATCAGAATTACTAGCAGGCTCCGCAATTGCCACAGCAGCACTAGCAGCAAGGACGATGCTACAATTAGCAGCAAGTTAGGTAAAGAAATGGTTATCCGCTGTTCTGACATGATTAAGTAATTATATTTTTGGCGCTCGTCTCACCCTTGATGTTATAATAATTTTTATAATATAAACAATATAATTAAGAATATGAATTCGGTATTAAAACCCGTTGAATGGATCGGCAGTTCTCGCGACGACTTGCGCGAGTTTCCCGAAGATGTCCAGCAAATCATGGGTTTCGCCTTATACCGCGCTCAAGTGGGTAAAAAGCATCCTGATGCTAAACCACTCAAAGGATTTAAAGGTGCTGGTGTTCTAGAAATTGTTGATAATTTTGATGGAGACACTTACAGAGCTGTCTACACGGTGAAGTTTGAAGGAATAGTCTATGTTCTCCATGCTTTTCAAAAGAAATCCAAGCAGGGAATTTCTACTCCCAAGCAAGATATAGAGCTGATTGAAGCTCGGCTTAAGCGTGCCCAAGAACATTATCAAACATCAGGGCTGTTTAATTCTCAGTAGGGTCAATCCCCCGTGGTTGCCCCGATACCTGAAACGCCTAGTGGATGGGGCAGGGTAGGCACGGGGGACGCCCCTACAAAATCCCGATTTTCCTGAGAATGAAACAGCCCTGTATAAAACATATTTAGAACAGAAAGACTTGGAGGAATAAAATGGCTGAAGAAATGAAAGTGCATTCAAGCAGTGGGAATGTCTTTGCTGACTTAGGGCTCCCCAATCCTGATGAACTATTGATTAAGGCAGAACTAGCTCATCAAATCAGTGAGTTACTCTCGGAACGCCAACTAAGCCAGACTGAAGCAGAAAAGCTCTTAGGAATCGATCGACCCAAGATATTAGCACTGATGCGCGGTAAATTATCCGACTTCTCTACAGAACGCCTATTTAGTTTTCTCAACGCACTCGGCAGCAATGTAGAGATTCGTATTGCCCACTCCCAACCAAATGTCCAAGCTCAAACTCGCATTGTCGTAGCGCCTAGTGTATGATAAATTAAAACATTAATATGCAGCCACAATATTCCACCCAAGATTTATCCACCCTTTCGTCTATAAAATCACCAACGCTGTTTTACGAATGGCAAAATTATCGCTGTGCTTATGAGGTTTATAAACCAACTACTGCGACAGAAGATAGCATCCCTTTGTTATTAATTCATCCGATTGGAGTTGGATTGTCAAGAATCTTTTGGCATAGATTTTGTGAGAGTTGGTACAAAGCAGGGAACACTAATCCGATTTATAATCCCGACCTGTTGGGCTGCGGTGATTGCGAAATGCCGGCTGTGGCTTGCTATCCTGACGATTGGGCTGCACAGTTGCAGTATTTCTTGGAAACTGTAGTCAAAAAACCTGCGATCGTACTTGTACAAGGTGCATTACTGTCTGTAGCCTTGGCTTTAGCAAAAATGCAGCAGGAAAGCGGTTCAAATTTAATTCGCGGCTTAGTCCTCGCGGGGCCTCCCGCTTGGGCTGTGATGAACAAACATTCGACAGAAAGACAGCAACGAATTGTCTGGAATTTGTTAAATTCTCCGTTGGGAAATGCTTTTTATCGCTACGCCAGACGCGCTGAGTTTTTGCGTTTTTTTTCAGTAAAACAACTGTTTGGCGATGCGGCAAAAGTTGACAGCGAATGGTTGGATGCTTTGCAGGCTGGGGCGGCAAATCCTGACAGCAGACACGCGGTTTTCTCGTTTTTAGCGGGGTTTTGGCGGCAGGATTATAGCGGTACGATTCAAAAGTTCGATCGCCCCGCACTGATTGTGATGGGAGAAAAAGCCTCAAGCATCAGTCAAGCGGGTAAGGAAGAGAAACCGGATGAAAGATTAGCGCAATATTTAGCTCATTTTCCCAATGCGGAAGGTTTATTAATGCCGGGGCGGAATGTTTTGCCCTACGAATCAACCGCAGAATTTGTCGCGGCTGTTGCGGAGTTTGTGGATAAGTTAAATAAACATTAAATCTATTTGTGAAGTTATTATCTAATAATAACTGACACAGTTAATAGACCTCATCATGTGTCCCGATGTCGAGTAAAACAATGACTTCACTATTTGTTTCCGTGTCCTCTTCAATCGAGAATACAATCCGACAATTATCGCCGCAAGAGCATGACTGAAGACCCTCAAGTTAGCCACCTAGTTTATGAGTACCTAGGTTGGGAAAAAATACATCTGCTTCCATTTGTTGAAGAGATTCTTCAATACGTTGCTGGAGCTCAGGATTTCGTTTAACAAACTTGCGAAATGCTCGTTTGAATTTGGGAGTCAGAACCAGTTGTCTCATGCTTCGGGCTCGTCCAAAGACTGGCGTAATGTTGCAATAACCTCCTCGGCTGACTGGTGTCGAAATTTGCCTGTACGGAAATCAGCTAATGTTTGTTGGGCATCCGCAGCTATTTCGGCGCGGATACTCTCGCGGTGACGGTTTTGCAGGATTTTTATCAGCATTTCCTGCTGTTCGTAGGACAGTTGCAAAGCAGTTTCTAGCACTTGGTCGAGGGTATTCATAGAGCTAGGCTATTACCTCTAAGGTTGAACAACTTGCGAAGTTTAGTAAATTGTATCGCTTATTCCAAGATTAGGTTAAACTTCAAGAAAAATGTACTAAACTAGGTCTTGTCATGAGCGATCGCAAAATCATTACGATCGAGCCAGGTAAACGCGGTGGAAAGCCTTGCATCAGGCGAATGCGAATTACCGTTTATGATGTTTGGGGTTGGCTGGCTGCAGGAATGTCTCATGCAGAAATTCTGGACGATTTTCCAGAGTTGACGGAGGAAGATATTAGAGCGTGTTTAAAATTCGGCGGTTGAAACCGCTTCTTGTCAAACAAAGTCTGCCTCCGCACACTATGAATGTAGTTTCAACCCCGATGCCAGATGGTTGTACCATCCTTTTGATCGATCAAAGTAATCCCATTATCCTTAAGTTCGTTGCGAATGCGATCGCCCTCAGCGAAATTCTTAGATTTCCGGGCATCTTTCCGCTGCTGAATCATCACCTCAATCTCCTCATCAGTTAATCCGCTAATGATTTCAAGTTCAAGACTAAAAGATGGGGGAGGGAGACGGATAGTCGCACTTAGCGGGAAGCTTATGCTAAATCCTAAAACTCGGGCTAACTTAACAAGATTCTGCCACTTTTGTTGCAACACTTCCGAAGGCATTTCCGTTTTTCCCCCATGTACAATTATATTGCTTTCGCGCCGCAATTCCTTCGCCAATTCAAACATAACAGCTAAAGCATTAGGAGTATTGAAATCATCATCCATTGCTGCTCTAAATTGCTGTACAGCCTCACTCTCCACTATGGGCAATTTCAGAATTTTATCTAAATCCCAGCCCAATTGGGGACCGTGCACAGAACCAAAAACTAGGCTTTCTTCAAGAGTATGCCAGCCATTTTTTGCGGAGGCGATCGCCTCTTCGGTAAAATCAATTTGACTGCGATACTGCGCCATGAATACAAACAGCCTCACCGCCATCGGTTCCACCGCTTTTGACTTCTGGCTTCCTTCCAAAGCTGTATCGCCCGACCAATTTCCATCCAACAAATCGCGAATTGTAATAAAATTGTGCAAAGATTTCGACATCTTTTTGCCGTTGACAGTCACAAAAGCATTGTGCATCCAATAATTAGCAAGTGACTTGCCTGTCGCGGCTTCAGATTGAGCAATTTCGTTTTCGTGGTGCGGAAAAGTTAAATCGGAACCGCCGCAGTGAATGTCAATAGTTTCGCCCAAGCAATCGCGCACCATAGCCGAACATTCGATGTGCCATCCGGGGCGACCTTTTCCCCAAGATGAATCCCAAGCAGGTTCTCCCGGTTTAGCGCTTTTCCACAGGGCAAAATCAGAGGAATCTTGCTTTTTTTGAGCTTCTATTTCTGCGGTTTCCAATCTACCGCTAGCCCCGGCTTGCATTTCTTCCAACTTGCGGCCGGAAAGTTTTCCGTAATCGGCAAACTGCCTCACGTTGTAGTAAACGTCGCCGCCGGAGGCATAGGCATAACCTTTATTTTCTAATTCGTGAATCAGCCGTTTAATGCCGTCCATTGTATGCGTGGCGCGGGGATATTCATCGGCCCTGAGAATATTCAGCTTGTCCATATCTACGAAATATTCATCGATGAAGCGTTGCGCCACGGCTTCCATTGTGGAATTGGTTTCGCGGGCGCGATCGAGAATTTTGTCGTCAATATCTGTAAAATTCTGCACGTAGCGCACATCGTATCCTCGCCACATCAGATAACGCCGCACCATGTCCCAAACAATGTAAGCGCGGGCGTGGCCAACGTGGCAGTAATCGTATACCGTAACGCCGCAGCAGTACATCCGCACCTTTCCTGGTTCGAGGGGTTCAAAAGGTGATTCGCGACGGGTCAAGCTGTTGTAAAGCGTTAGAGTCATTCGATTTTAGATTTTAGATTTTAGATTTTAGATCTTACAAGATTTAGGCAGAAGCTCTAGGTGTAGGGTGTGCAGTGCCCACCTTATCTGTATAAGTAGCAAGTAGCGCGTCAAACCATTTTTGCGTTCAAGAGTGTGGGTTTGTAGTTGCGATCGCCCGTTAACGAAGCTTGCACCAGAGTATCGCCCAACAGGCAGCCTAGCAAATTTTGTACTAAATCTCCTCTATCCATAGTACCGCCCCGGCCGACTCAATCTCACATCTAATTCATGTCAGGGAATCTTGACAATAGTTGCCGTGACGATCCCCATCAGCGCTTAATTGTCAAGATTCCCTGACATATTGATCCCCAAAATCCCGAAAATGCGTATAAGTACCCAGGATTCAGGGCAAAGACCCCTTGACCCGATCGCAACTTGTCTGCAACATTAAGTCATGACAAAGCGATCCCAAAGAAATGCTTCGATTAAGCAGCCCTGGGAGTCGAATAGCGCGCGTGCTGCCAGCACAGCGTTGCTAGCAGCACCGGTCGCACTCACAAAATCGATCTTGTCAATCAAGAATCGACAGATAAAGCTTTATTTAGATCGGACGGTGCGCGCAGAAGCCAATAAGTCCAAACCCCCGATCGCATAGGGGAAAAGACAAGCTACAAACAAGCCAGGCTTCAAAGGTTGGAGAGATTTGGAAGCTCGATAATATGTGGATTTAAAAGAGTTTCTAACTCAAAAAGTCAACACACTTACTTGTGTTGAAAGGAAAAATCTAACCCGCCATCCTAAATTAGTGGAGAACCAACTCATGGCAAAAGAACGCCCACCATTAGAAGAGATGACTTTGCGACAACTCCGCAGAGTTGCTAGCGAATGTGGAGTCTCTCGCTACAGCCGGATGCGGAAATCGCAACTTCTGGCATCAATTCAAGAAATTCAACGCACCAAATTTTCCTACAGCCCATCTCGCAAACTAGAGGCACAAGAAGCAGTGGAAGCAGCAAAGTTTGAACTCGGTCAAGAAGATAGAACAGGCGGTTCTTTGTCGTCTGTAGATGAAGGTTTAGCAGATTTGCCCAACGGCTACGGCGAAAGCCGGGTGGTTTTAATGCCCCGCGACCCAGAATGGGCCTACACTTACTGGGACATTCCCAACGATCGCAAAGAAGAATTGCGTCGCCAAGGAGGACAGCAACTGGCCCTGCGGATCTACGACGTTACAGATGTTAACCTCGACATCCAAAGCCCGCACAGTATTCAAGAATATCCCTGCGACGAACTGGCACGAGAATGGTATGTGCCAATCCCCGTGAGCGATCGAGACTACGCGATCGACATCGGCTACCGCTGTGCAGATGGCCGCTGGCTGGTATTAGCTCGATCGGCCCAAGTTCGCGTTCCTCCCGTCTATCCCAGCGACTGGATTGAAGATCAATTCATCACCCTCGACTGGGAAGAAGAATTGCACGGCAAAACCTTCGCGGAACTGGTTCCTCCGGCCAAGAAACTCGCACAAGCAGCAGTCAATGGCAATGGTTACAGCACCAGCAACGCCATCTACGAACAAATCTTCGGCATGGCAGAATCGGCAGAATCCCTGCGCGTAGCGGGTTCTGTCTTCGGTTCCATGCAGCACGTCGCCGGTTCCGTCCAGCAAGTCGGCATCCACGAACAAGCTCTCAGTTCCTACGTCTTCCCCTCCGGCGTCGGAATGTGGGCTGCTCCTACCATGTCCGGTCTCACCGCGTCGGGTGTCGGTATGTCCGGCCTCACCATGTCGGGTGTCGGTATGTCGGGTGTCGGTATGTCCGGTCTCACCATGTCGGGTTTCGGTATGTCCGGTGTCGGTATGTCGGGAGTTGGCTTCGCCGCCCCGATGCGCCCCCGCCAGTTCTGGTTAGTTGCTGATGCCGAACTGATCGTCTACGGCGCCACCGAGCCCGACGCCACCGTCTACGTAGGCGGACAGCCGATTAAACTCAATGCTGACGGCACTTTCCGCTTCCAGATGTCCTTCCAAGACGGCTTAATCGACTATCCGATTTTTGCAGTAGCAGCAGACGGCGAACAAAACCGCGCCATCCACTTGAAATTCAACCGCGAAACCCCAGAACGGCGCACCAATACCAAGCAGGATGCTGTTGTGGAATGGTTGGGCTAATCGCTCGCGGTCGATCGATCAATGGGTGATAATGCAGGTTTGTGCCAATTTTTTAACCATCACAAGGCATAGCCTCAGCCGAGCCTGATTTGTTAAGGTTAATCCCAGACAACAACCCATAACACCCCCTATACACCGTTCTCCTGTTTTTAGGAGCGGTGTTTTTTGTATTTAGGACTTAGTTAGAAACCGAGTTTTTATAGCAAAATAGCTCGTGGATCGGCCCAGCAAAAAAAGTTATAGCCATTCTTTAAAGCAGGGATAAATATAGAATAGATTGGATGCGACCATCTGTAGGGACTTAAACCAAGCCTAATTCCGGCGCAAAACTCTGCGACGTTTAATAATTGATATAAAATTAATGGTTGTAAAAAGACTTTTTTAAACTGGTATAGCCGTTTTTAGTTGAGTGAATTACAGATATCCGGTGCAGGTCTTAGGCAAAGCCTCAGTCCCTACTTTATGTCAGCCCATTGACAATTGCTATGTTAGACAATCTTCTCAATATCTATCTGTAGACAGATGTTGACTTAACTCCCCTTCTAGATGGTTAAGTCAAAATTTGGACTCTTCACTCGACCATTATTAAGTAAGCTAAAGTTTACTTAAACTTTTATTGCACAAACTCCCTAAATTTAGTGAAACAAAACAAAGCGAGTTATGAGAGAAATAAGGCGATCGCACCGCCATTTCTCAAAAGCAAATGCAAAAAATACATTCCCTGCTGCAACGAAGCCAGAACCGTCCCCGTCTTTTAGCCTTATTCGCTGCCACATTAGCCGCCGTCTTACTTTTATTTATCCTGCCGGCACTGACTCAACAGCCAGTCGTGATCACCATGTTAATGCAAGGTCAAGACCTTGTTAACTGGAAACCCTTTGTCAGAGAATTTGAACAGAAAAACCCCGACATTCGCATCAACCTCATAGAAGGGCCTTTCGACAGCAACCTCATAGAAAATCTTTACACATCTGCCTTTCTTTTAGGCGAATCGCCCTACGACATCATCAACATGGATATTGTCTGGGTTCCCAAATTTGCAGCCGCAGGTTGGGTAAGGGATTTGACAGACAAAATTCCCCCCGAACAACTGTCCAAATTCATCCAAGGTAACGTCGAAGGCGGGCGTTATCGGGGCAAACTTTACCGAATTCCCCACGCTTCGGATGCCGGAATGCTTTATTATCGCAAAGACATTTTAGAACAAGCGGGAATTCCCGCCCCGAAAACCTTTGAAGAGATGGTAAAAATCTCTCAAAACTTGCAGAAACAGGGAAAAGCAACTTGGGGTTATCTGTGGCAAGGCAAACAATACGAGGGAGTCTCTGCGATGTTTGTCGAGGTACTCTCGGGTTTCGGCGGCTTTTGGGCTAACCCTGAAACTTTTGAAGTTGGGTTAGATAAACCGGAGGCAATTAAAGCAGTGGAATTTCTCAAAAATACGATCGCCTCCGGCATTTCTCCTCCGGGTGTCACCACCTACGGCGAAGAAGAAACCCGGCTTTTGTTTCAAAACGGCAAAGCGCTTTTTTTGCGAAACTGGCCGTATGTTTGGAAGCTGGCAAATGCCGAAGGATCGAATGTTAGAGGCAAAATTGCGATCGAGCCAATGCTCAGCAGTACGGGTAAAACAGGCGGTTCCTGCTTGGGCGGCTGGGGCTGGGGAATTGCCAAAACCTCAAAACATCCAGAACAAGCCTGGAAAGCAATTCAGTATCTTACCAGCGAGGAAACCCAGCGCAAATTTATTTTAGAAACTGGTTTAGTTCCCAGTTACAAATCCCTATTTACCAACAAAGAAATAGTCGCCCAATATCCCCACTACCCCCAACTGCTAAAAGTAGTGGAACGGTCAGCTTTGCGCCCGCCCTTGGCACAATACGCTCAAGCTTCTGATATTTTGCAGCGTTATTTGAGTTCAGCTTTTACCGGGAGAATGAGTGCAGAACAAGCAATGAAAGCAGCAGCTAGCGAAACTCGCAATTTATTAGGCAGTTTGAAACAACGCCAAGCTTCTTGAACAGTTGACAGTTGACTGTTAACAGTTGACAGTTGACAACCGTAGGGTGCGTCGCCATTCAAAATCCATCAATAAAAATCGATAATCAAGCGAGCGACGTACCCTACTAAAGCCGTAGGGTGCGTCGCCATTCAAAATCCATCAATAAAAATCGATAATCGAGCGAGCGACGCACCCTACGAATGATGTTGTAAGAGTTGTGAAAATTGGCCTTACTACGACGAACCATAAATTAGAGATAAATTAGGGCTAAAAAATATGCAAGTAGACAAGATGCGACAGCGCGAACAAAAAACCGGATGGATATTAGTAGCACCAGCTTTGATAATTCTGCTGCTAGTATTTGCTTACCCAATATTGCGCGCTTTTTGGCTGAGTTTATTCACCCAAAACCTCGGTACAGAATTAAAACTGGTTTTTTCCGGTTTTGCTAACTACAGTCGAATGTTAGGTGACGGGCGTTTCTGGCAAACTTTAGGCAACACCACAGTATTTACAGTCGCCTCTGTTGTGCTGGAATTAATTATCGGTATGGGCATTGCCTTAGTCTTAAATCAATCCTTCCCAGGGCGCGGCATCGTGCGGACAATTTCCCTGCTACCTTGGGCGCTGCCCACTGCATTGATGGGAGTAGCTTGGGCGTGGATTTTTAACGACCAATACGGCGTAATTAACGACATTTTGAGGCGTTTGGGATTGATTCAAAATAGCATTAGCTGGTTGGGAGATCCGACTTTGGCAATGATGGCAGTAATTACAGCAGATGTGTGGAAAACTACGCCTTTTGTCAGCTTGCTTTTGCTAGCGGGATTGCAATCAATTCCCGGTGATTTGTACGAAGCCCACGCGATTGACGGCGCGAGTAGCTGGCAGAGTTTCCGTCAAGTTACCGTGCCTCTGCTGATGCCCCAAATTGTGATTGCTTTGCTGTTTCGATTTGCCCAATCTTTCGGCATTTTTGACTTGATTCAGGTGATGACGGGAGGGGGGCCGGCGGGGGCAACGGAGACGGTTTCTATCTACATTTACAGCACGGTAATGAGGTATTTAGACTTTGGGTACGGGGCGGCGTTGGTGGTGTGTACTTTTTTGCTGTTAGTGGCAGCAGTTGCGATCGCCGCTTACCTGTTATCGAGAGCCCGCGTCAATGCAGCCGGAGGAAAATAACAAGATTTTATATTTTAAATTTTGGATTCCCAACAGTTGCACGTTCCTTTCATTGGTATAAATTATGTCGATCGCCCGCGAACAACCTACCAAAAAAACCTTTAACATCCGGCAATTAATCTTGCCAATCTCGGCGATATTAATCGTCGCATATTTTCTCGCACCCATCCTCTGGCAGGTACTAACTTCTTTCAAGGTAAATGCGGATATTTCGGCGATTCCAAACGTCTACATTCCCCACCGAGTTACTTTCGAGCATTACCTGTCGCTGTTCCAGCGCCGCCCGTTTGCACTTTACATTTTAAATAGCGCTTTTGTTTCCATTACTTCAACATTGCTGTGTTTAGCAGTAGGCGCTCCCGCAGCCTACGCTTTAGCCAGGTTGCGGCTGTGGGGCGAGAGAATCATCCTGGCAACTGTGACGATTGTAACGCTATTTCCGGCAGTTCTGCTATTTTTGGGACTGCTGGAAATTGTCAAAGCTTTAGATTTAGGCAATAATTATTTAGCATTAATTATTCCTTACACCGCGATCAATTTGCCGCTGACAATTTTGGTGATGCGGAGTTTCTTTCAACAGTTGCCAAAAGATTTGGAAGATGCGGCTAAAGTTGACGGATACAACACTTTTCAAATGCTGTGGCAAATCGTGCTACCGATGACATTTCCCGCGTTAGTCACAACGGGAATTTTGACGTTTATTTCAGCTTGGAACGAGTTTATATTTGCACTAACATTTATGACTCGCGAATCTCTAAAGACAATCCCCGTCGCCACTGCTCAACTCAGCGGGGTGTCAGTATTTGAGATTCCTTACGGCCCGATCGCCGCAGCTACCGTTTTGGGAACTTTACCCTTGGTTTTGCTGGTTTTGGTGTTTCAGCGGCGCATCGTTCAAGGTTTAACTGCGGGGGCGGTAAAAGGATAAATCGATTTTAGATTTTAGATTTTAGATTTTAGATTGAACTGGTTCCTAGGCTCTGGCTGGGAACGAGTCAAACAACACAGTCAACAGTCAACAGTCAACAGCCAACAGTCAACAGTCAACAGTCAACACTTTAAAAATCATGGCAAAATTGCAACTAAAAAACCTCAATAAAACCTACAGCCCTAAAGTAGTTCCCGTAAAAGACATTAGCTTAGATGTCAGCGAGGGCGAATTTCTGACATTGCTGGGGCCGTCGGGGTGTGGCAAATCTACGACACTGCGGTTAATTGCAGGGTTGGAACAGCCGACTAGAGGCGAGATTAGAATTGGCGATCGTAATGTCACTTATCTCAGACCGGGCGATCGGGATATTGCAATGGTTTTTCAAAGTTACGCCCTGTATCCGCACATGACAGTATACGAGAATATGGCGTCGAGCCTCAAACTTCGCAAAATCCCCTCCGGCGAAATCAACCGATTAGTGACAGAAGTTGCAACATCCCTAGGATTGACGGAATTAATCGATCGCAAACCAGGAAAACTATCAGGTGGACAGCGGCAGCGAGTCGCCCTCGGCCGCGCATTAGTGCGCCAACCGGAAGTATTTTTGCTCGACGAACCTTTGAGCAATCTCGACGCATTATTACGGGAAAAAGTTAGGGCAGAACTCAAACAATTATTTTCCTCCCAAAAAGCTCCTGTGGTGTATGTAACTCACGACCAAACCGAAGCAATGACGCTTTCTACAAAAGTCGCAGTTCTCAACAGCGGCAGCGTGCAGCAGTTAGACCCGCCACACTTAATTTATACCCGTCCTGCAAATCAGTTTGTAGCGGGTTTTGTGGGTAGCCCGCAAATGAATTTGCTAGTGCTTAAATGCCAGGGAAATTTTGCTCAGTTGGGGGATTTTCGAGTTCCACTCCCAAATATGCCGACTGTGCCGCCAGAAATTGTGTTAGGAATTCGCCCCGAACACGTCGGCTTTGCAGATGCAGAGGCCGGCAATATGCCGGGCCCAGACGCCATTAAAGGTGAGGTTTATTTAGTGGAAAACTTGGGAATGCAAAATTTAGTTAGCGTCCGAGTTAAAGGTTTGGAGCCAGTAACGGTGCGGGCTTTGCTGCCAAATGACCGCCACTGGAATTCGGAAATTGTAGAGCTGGTTTTTCCGCCTCAGTTGCTGCACTGGTTTGACGTGAAAACGGGCGATCGCTTGCAATAAGAATTTGCCCTGCATAGCATGATTGATTAAAAATTGTCTAACCCTGTGCTGAAAAATATTTTTTTTGCTTATAACTAACTTATGACTTTAGTTAGAGGTAGAAGTATTATGGGGCTGTTAAGGTGATATTCATGTGTGAAAAAGCTAATTGGCTGACACAGAGGTTGCGTGTTTACCAGATTTTATCGCTAACCTATAACTCTATTTAGGTGGTTAATCGGAAGTTAAAGCTAAGTTGGCTTTACCTCGCATTAGCTGCTGGTTTTGGAGCGAGTCAATTAGATAAAAAAATGTTGAAAATTATCACCAATCAACTTAGGGAGTATTATCCAGATGAATTTGATTTCCACAGCCATTGCTCGCATCAGTTCCCTGCTTAAGGGCTTTCAAATCAAGAGTTTTTTGAGTGTTGTCCTAGTCGGTTTTCTGCTTCTGACAACAAACGTTGATTCGGGAAGCAGTAACAAAGGTTTTGGCGCGCAAGCCAGCTCAAAAGCGGATCTAAACAATTCTGAAAGACCCCAAACAACGCGGGAATGGAGGCAAGAAGCTCGCGAAACGTCAGACTCTCGCGGCGAACGAGCTCAGAAGATTGGGCAAGAAGCAGGAGCAGCCGTGAAAGAATTCGGGCAGATGTACCAAGACACTGCTAAGAGAAGTATCCGCGAATTAAAGGATCAATAGCTCCACCTAAAAAAATATAACACTGAGAAACCTGATTGCTTTAGGGGCGCCGCCAAGAGTGCTCGCCCTTGCGGGTTTCTGAACACCTGAAAAGTTTGACGTTTAAAATAGGTTGAGCTACTTAATACAGCCGACGCAATCAAGTAGACGAGCATAAATAAACTAGGACAGACGCTCATAAACCCGGTTTCTCATGTGAAACTGGGTTTTTGACTTGGAAGCGCTTTATATTAAATTATATCAAATTTGGGTGACAAACCCCGTTGATAAAACTCGGCGGTTGAAACCGCTCAAGACTCAAACGAAGTCCTATGAACTCATATGTTGCACCATTCTCAATTAGCCTTTTATGAACAGGCTTTCCGGCCTGTTCCACAAGAAAATTTATCTTTTGTGGAACGGGCCGGAAAGCCCGTTCTTGAGAATGGTGTAAGATGTGAGATGAATAAACATCTTAACAGTCTTTGCTTGACCGACCTGCTGTTCATCCTGTTTGTCCGGCAACACTTGCCCGCACTCAACTTCCCGAAACTTCAGATACTAATGCCAAGCAAACAAATCTCCTCAAAGATGAACTGTATTTTGGCTTAACAAAACCAGGAGGTGAGACAATTTCTGAATCCGAATGGCAGGAGTTTGTCAAGGCAGTTATTACCCCTTGTTTTCGAGAAGGGCTAACCCTATTAGACGGCTCCGGGCAGTTTCTCAACAGATCGGGAATTCTGATTAGAGAAAACTCTAAAAGAGTTATTTTAATTTATGAAAGTAGTCGTGAAAAAAATCAAGCTATTAATGAAATTATCGAAACTTATAAGCGCACTTTCCTGCAAGAGTCAGTGCTGCGGGCAACCAGCGAAGTTAAGGTTTCTTTCTGATGTGGTCATCCAATCAGCGTATTTATGATATTATTCGTGGTAATCAAGGTCATATCCTCAAAGATAAGTAGGGTGCGGGTGCAAGAAAAATCATAATTTGTGGGTATCGATCGCAGACTGCAAAAAATCGCTAGAAAAACCTGCCTGGGAGAAAACAAAAACATGATGAACGACGGCAACCAAAAAGCTGAAGCGCCTGAAAGCGAGGATGCACAAAATTTGTCCGCCATGGCGAAAGCTTTTCTTGTGAACGTGGCTTGGTCTTACGCAGAGGCATTGGAGCGCATGAAACGATCGCAAAATCCACAGGAACCAGCGCCGGAATCTTCGACAGAACAAGTAGAACGCGATCCTGAAAAAAATTAATGAAAGACTATTAATGCGATCGATTTGCCAAACTATCTGTGCGATCGAACCCAATAGTCAATTAGCTGTTTTGAGTTAAGAACAATCAACTCAGAACAGCGAACTGTGCAGATTAAGCCGGATTTGTATTAGATTTTACAATAAAAAAAATGAAAGCCCCGTGACCCTTCAACAAGCTCAGGAAAAGCTTTAGTCCGGGGATGACAACGGCGTTGCAGGTGCGAACCTCAACTTATATCTATGCCTAAAAGAAATTTAAACTAAACAAAGTACGGTTTTACCGCTACAGTGTACAAAACAAATAACCAATTTTTAGATCGGTCTCATGTCTAATTCAAAAATGATTGGTAAAGCGATCGCAGGTAGCCTTTGCTTGGGCATCCTCATTAGCTTCAACGCCTCACTCAGCCCAGCATCCGCAGCAACACCAACAATTGCCCCAGAAACAGCAGCCCCGGCCGCCAGCAACATCGACACGCAACTCCTAGGCCAATGGCAAGGCACAGTCCCCTCCGGTCAGTCTTTCACTTTCGTCTTTGCCCCAGAAGGCAAATTGTTTCTCATGGCTAAAGGCCCCGACGGAGCCGCCCGCGCCAAAGAAATGAGGTACAAAGTTAATCTCGGTGAAAAACCGATGCACCTTGATGTCGGCCTCAGCAGCACAGAAACCGTTCAGACTGTTTTTGAATTGACTCCCGAAGGTCAAATGCGCCTTCAGTTGCAAGGCACCAATCCCGGACAGGCTAGACCTAATTCCTTAAACGAGCAGGCAACCGTGTTTAAAAAGGTCTCCGAGGCCACTACACTGCCTGCTGACACTCAAGTCATCGGTTTTTGAGGAAAATTACTCGCAGGCAGAAGGCACTCCAGTAGTTCTGAGTTTTGAGTTTTAAGTTATAAACCATTTAAAATTCAAAACTCATCCACGGCGAAGCGTTGCGAGGAATGTTAGCTTTCGCCATCTGTTATGCAAAGCAATCTTAAAATCTTCGTACTGCCTTCTGCCTTCAACAGGCCCTGCTACAATCCACTTAACCTCCATTTAACTGCCATAGACCTCCATGAGTGAAACCGTCCTAGAAGTTCGCAACCTGCGGGTTCAATTTCAATCTGCGGACGCAGGCGATGCGTCTGCAACCGTCAAAGCGGTTGACGGCATTTCGTTTGAGGTCAAGCGAGGGCAAACTCTGGGAATCGTGGGAGAGTCGGGGTCGGGAAAATCGGTAACATCCCTCGCTGTTATGGGTTTGCTTGCGAGTTCGTCAACGAAAATCGATGGCGAAATTTGGTTTTATTCGACAAAAGACGGCGCTAGCAATGGGCCTGTGAATCTGCTGGAAATGCCGGACAGGGAAAAACAAACATACCGGGGCAGCCAGATTGCGACGATTTTTCAAGAGCCGATGAGTTCGCTGAATCCTGTTTATACGATCGGATTTCAACTAACAGAAGCCATTTGTTTGCACCAAAAGGTGTCGCAGACAGAAGCGCGGCGCAAAGCTGCTTCTCTGCTGCAAGAGGTGAAGCTGCTACCGGGCGACGATGAGATCAGGCAGCGGTGTTTGGCTTTGCAGCAAGAAGCAGGTGGGGAGGACGATCGCGATTTGATGCAGCTCGTTAACGGCCAAAAACAAGCTATGCTCGATCGCTACCCCCACGAACTCTCAGGCGGCCAAATTCAGCGCGTGATGATTGCAATGGCCATTTCTTGCAATCCAACTTTATTAATTGCTGACGAACCGACAACAGCCTTAGACGTAACCGTGCAGGCAACTATCTTAGCTTTGCTGCGCGAGTTGCGGGACTCTAGAGGCATGGCAATGATTTTTATTACCCACGATTTGGGCGTCATTGCTGAAATTGGCGATACCGTGGCGGTGATGTACCGAGGCAAGATTGTTGAGTGCGGTGCGATCGAACAAATTTTCAGCAATCCCCAACATCCTTACACAAAAGGTCTGTTAGCTTGCCGCCCAACTCTCGATCGGCAACTGCGCCGCTTACCGACAGTTTCCGATTTTATGGATGTCACCACAAATGCTAGCGGCGAATTAGTAATTGTCGAGAAAAATGCCGATTTAGATGGCGACAGCAGCGGGGGAAATCCCGCTTTTGCAACAGGAAAACCGCCTCGGCTGCCGCATATTTCCGGCCCTTTGCTAGCTGTTAATAACTTGCGCGTCGGTTTTCCGGTGCAGGGAATGTTTGGCGAAACTAAACGCTTGTTTATGGCGGTAAACGATATTTCTTTTGAGGTTTACCCGGGCGAGACTTTGGGTTTGGTGGGCGAGTCTGGCTGCGGCAAATCAACTTTGGCGAGAGCTTTGCTGCAATTAATTCCCGTGGCCAGCGGTAAAGTGTTTTTTGAAGGTCAAGAAATTACGCCTCCTGCGAAAAGTAGCTCGGCATCGCAGTGGATGGCTAATTATCGGCTGAAAAAAGAGTACGATCGCAAATTGCGGTGGCTGCGGCGCGATCTGCAAATTATTTTTCAAGACCCTTTTAGTTCTCTCGATCCGCGCCTAAATGTTGGGGATGCGGTGATGGAACCGATGGTGATTCACCGCTTTGGTAAGAACCAGAAAGAACAGCGCGATCGCGGGGCTTATTTGTTGGAGAGAGTGGGTTTAAATCCCGATTTTATGCGGCGCTACCCTCACGAGTTTTCGGGTGGACAGAGACAGCGAATTTGTATTGCTAGAGCTTTGGCTTTGAATCCTAAGTTTATTATTTGCGATGAGTCTGTTTCGGCATTAGATGTGTCGGTGCAGGCGCAAGTTTTAAATTTGCTGAAGGAGTTGCAAACAGAGTTTGGACTGACTTATATTTTTATTTCTCACGATTTGAGCGTGGTCAAGTTTATGAGCGATCGCGCGATCGTCATGAACAAAGGTAAAATCGAAGAAATTGGCACTGCCGAGCGCATTTACCGCCAACCGCAGCAAGCTTACACGCGACAACTTATAGCTGCTATTCCTGCGGGGAATTTGGAGCGAATTCGGCAACAGCAACTAGGTCGCCAAGCTGCTTGGGCTCCATCGCCTGCGGATGAATCGAAACACGTTTGAGCTTTAGTGTTTTAACCCACATTCCGCACCCCGACTGTCACATGGGGTGCGGGTGGGCTGCGGTTCGCGAGTCGTGTTCAGGGCGACCA
>NZ_JAUBPU010000051.1:1997-43598 GCF_036700885.1 Microcoleus sp. S13_B4 | reverse complement strand
AAACCTATCTTTAGTTGAGTTTGAATATATCGATCGCTTCTGTTCTTAGTTTGCGATCGATTATTCAGCAAACCCTAGATAAACTTAAAGAACAGGTAGATATAATTATCAAATCTCTCACGAATGAAGAAGTTTTATCTCTCTGTGGTTGGGACTAGATCCTTGAAGCTATATTAAGTGCAGATTCATAGTGAATTGGTATGAGGAAGTGGTGTAATTGGTCATTGGTCATTTAATTGCTGTAATTCAACTCGTTTTTTAAAGTTTGGGGAAAGTGCCAATAAGGCGTTTCTAATTCGTCCTCAGTTGGATAATTTTCAGTTGAGTCCTCTCGGATTTGAAAAAAGTAGTAGAGGTTAGCCACAGTTAAATCGGATATTTCTTCCCAATTCGAGGCAGCTAAAGCTGGATAGCCAGTAGCGATCGCCTGCTGGCTGACATAAAATTCGTATCTCCGCCGGATTTCCGGCGACACAGCGAAGGTTAGCTGGTCGCGCAAGGATAGAAAGTGAGACTTTTGCTTTAAACTTTCATAAAGTGAAGGTTCCGCCGCTAATACCGCGAATGTAGTGTACACGCTGCTTTTTAAACTCTCGCCGGTGAGTTTATCTAAACTAGCTAACTGGTGCTGCTCTTTTGGAGACAAAGTTTGCATCCAATCAACCTCATTTTGCCAAAATTCTATTACACTTAAATCATGACCGAGAATCCTAGCAACTTCAGGAAATAAAAAATCTAGTTCGGCTTCGGATTGACATCCTTTAACAACAGTTAGAATATTTTGACGAATTTTTGATTGGAGTTCCAGCAGGCGATCGCTCACCATATCGTAGGCGCGCTGCAAGTGAAACGTGACGCCGATCGCCTGCTCGATCGCCCAAACACATTCCATTTGCCTGAGTTGTCCGGCAGAACACACCCCCTCCAACAAACTGGGATTGTCATAAATTTTTAAAGCCTCAAACAGCATATCCCGCCCGCTATTAATTTCGGAATTCCGAAGTTTAATATCGGGCACTGTTAGGGCTGACTGACAGCGTTTAATAGCTTTAGAAAAAATCTCGTAACCGTTAATCAGTTTCTGGCGGTGCATTTCAAAACTAGAGTCGTGAGCCACCTTAAAAATCTGCTGGATTACCTCTACTCCCCTATCTTTGAGGATGTGTCTGAGATCGATAAACCCGTCTTTAATTTTTAGCTTCTGGTGCTTTGCCTCTTCTCGGATTTTTAATACTTGGTTGAGGTTTACTGCGGACAAAACTGTGCTCGACACAGCGCCCATACCCATGACAGCAGCAGTCGCTTGCATCACTGCCAAATTAATTTTCAGACAGTTAAGCATTCTGTATATTTTTTGAAACCCCTGATGAGTTTGAGCAACCTGCAACGGCGCCACTGTCACGTATACGGGAGCTACCAGCGGCTGTACGGGGCCACCTCCGGCTAACTGTGCGAGCAATCCTATAACTCCGCGATCGGATAGAGTTCCACTTGTTGATTGATAAAAGATTTTTGCGAGTTCCACAAACTCCCCTGTCACCGGATCTCTAGCAGCAGGGAGCAATTGTCCTGTTTTGGCAACAGGCTGTACTAGGTTGCCACTATTGAGTCGCGCCTGAGTTGCAGGAGTGAATATATAATCCATGTTGTGACTCAGTTTCCATTCAAAAAGGCAGATGTTCTGTATTGTATGCTGTTTAGGGAAACGAGGGATGAAAGGAAGTCAACTACCCACCACTAATCGGAGTACCGATATAGTGGGCGCTTGAAAAAGCCGAGTTGACCAGTCAAGCGTGTTAAATCACTACGTTTAAGGTAAGCGTTAAAGTACCTACCAGAGAATGCGTTGCTAGTTCTTTGCTCTAGAACTTAAAAGTTAAACAGGTGTAAGGGTTAAGCCAGTGCTTTTAAGATAGTTACCGACCTTAAACATTGACGAAGCTAACATTACCCCGAAAGGGAGGACTTAAAATGTCTAACTTTGTTTTTGTACTAGATACCCAAAAACGACTGCTCAATCCAATCCACCCAGGAATGGCCCGTAAATTGCTAACTAATGGCAAAGCTGCTGTTTTTAAAAGGTATCCATTCACACTAATTCTCAAGGTAGAGGTAACAGCAACCCAAAAACCAATCACTCTCAAAATAGACCCAGGCTCTAAAACCACTGGGTTCGCATTACTGCAAGGAGAAAAAGTAATCTTTGGTGCAGAACTAACTCACCGAGGTCAAGCTATTAAAGCCAACCTTGAATCTCGTCGTTCATTACGTAGAGGAAGGAGAAATCGCCATACTCGCTATCGTCCAGCTAGATTCCTAAATAGAATTCGCCTTAAAGGTTGGCTAGCACCAAGTTTGCAACATCGCGTTGAAACAACTCTAACATGGGTGACTAAATTGATGAAAATTGCCCCCATTGTTTCTATTGTTCAAGAACTTGTGCGGTTTGACTTACAACAATTACAAAGCCCGGAACTTTCGGGAATTGAGTACCAACAAGGCGTTTTGTGTGGCTACGAAGTTCGGGAATATTTGCTCAACAAGTGGGAGAGAAAGTGTGCTTACTGTGGTGTTACAAATACACCATTACAAGTCGAACATATTCATCCTAAAGCTAAGGGTGGTTCTAATCGCATTTCTAATCTTTGCCTTGCTTGTGGAAAGTGCAATATCAAGAAAGGAACTCAAAATATTGAGCAATTCCTGTCTAAAAAGCCAGAGGTCTTGAAACGGGTTTTATCTCAAGCAAAGCGTCCTTTGAAAGACGCGACAGCAGTCAATTCAACTCGTTGGGCATTATTCAATCGGCTTAGTATGACTGGTTTGCCTGTTTCTACTGGCAGTGGCGGCTTAACAAAGTTCAATCGCACTCGATTAAATCTAGCTAAAACTCACTGGCTAGATGCAGCTTGTGTAGGGAAAGTTGAATCGTTGGAAATTTTAACAAGCAAACCGTTGTTAATTAAAGCTACTGGACATGGGACACGTCAAATATGTCGTACCGATAAGTTTGGATTTCCATATCGCTATGTTCCCCGACTTAAGTTTATTAAAGGTTTTCAAACGGGAGATATTGTCAAAGCAATCGTTACTTCTGGTAAAAAAGTTGGTAAATATGTTGGGCGTGTTGCCGTTATAACAAGTGGTTCGTTTAATATTTCCGCATCAGAATTGGTGTCGGGGGTTAGCCACAAATATTGTTCAATTATTCACAGAAAGGATGGTTATTCTTATGCAGCATAAACCTTGCCCCCCTTTTCCTCTCACCACTGACCTGAGTACAGGTTCAGTGGGGGTCTCCAAGGGGGAAGACAGATGAATGAGTATCTCAAGGCATTCCAGGCTATTAGCCAGTTTAGCGATCGATTGTTGGCAGACGAATATCAATCCGTGGAGATTAAACAGTCAGCTACCCAACTCAGTTTAGATGTGGAACCTTGTATTGACGAAATTAAGCAATCTGCCATCAGACTCAAGGGGTTACTTCAGGTATGTTTTAAAGATGTATCTCAGGCTGAGGATGTCTGGAATAGCAAGCCGAGAATTGCTGGAGCATCTCCTGTTGATGTCTGGGAGCAAATTGGCGAACTAAGCGGATGCGATGTGAGAATTCGCAGTTTAGGAAAACAGGGCAAATATGATGCTGTTGCTAAAGTTCGCAAATCTTGGAGCGACAAGGCGACCAAGTTAAAAAATCAGTGGTTTTTGTGGGATAAAAACCCTCAAGTCTTTCAAAGAGATACTATCTCTTTTTTTGAAAAAGATAATTTGCACAAAGAGTTGCGGAATGAAGTTGATGCCCAAGCCGAGCGAGTGATTTTCATTATGGACAATGAACTAAGTTTAATTTTTCAAGAGTTACAATCTATTGATATAGAAAAAATTGAACTTTGTATTGAATGCTTCGACCTAAACAGTCAATCTAAATTTAGAGATCGACTACAATCAATAGGCAGCGAGATTGTATCGAAGTTTACGGAGCCAGTGAAATATTTGCCGGATTCTTATATGAAGAGTTTTAAAGAAACGCTGAAAGAACCTGTAGAAACTCTGGTTCATAAAAGCAATATGGGAATCAGTTTGGTCGATTTTGAAGATTGCTGTAAAGTGATTGGCTTAATCCTGGACCAGGTGATTTTGGCAATTTTTGAGGAGCGCATGAAACTGGCTATTCAAACAGTTGAAAAAGCGATTAAATTCTACAATAATTTTTTAGAGAAGCAGGGGCGGTATCAGAAAGAGACGCCGGAACAGCGAGCGGCGGAAAAAGATTGGATCGAATGCCAGCGGCAGCAACTCAGGGAAGTTCAGCAGTATATTGATGCAGTCATCAATCATTAGTGGTTAGTCATTAGTCATTAGTCATTAGTCATTAGTCATTAGTCATTAGTTATTGGTCACTGGTTATTGGTTATTGGTTATTGGTCACTGGTTATTGGTTATTAGAACGAACAACTAACAATTAACAAATAACCACTGACCACTAAAAACAGTCAACAGTCAACAGTCAACAGTCAACAGATTATTGATATTGACCGCTGATTTCGTAAACGATCGCGCCCAAAGACGCTAAGCTAGCTAAAATTAGCATTCCTGCCGGCATGAATTTTTTAGTTTTAACCAGGCGCACAATAAAGACTATTACTAAAACAGCGGAGATGGCTGCTGCTAATGTTAAACCCCAACTTTGTCCCATAAGCTGGGCGGTGCCGGCAAAAATTAGGAGGGAACCGCTAATCAGGCCCGAAATGAGCGAGGCTTGGCTTTTGGCCTTGATATAACCCATGATGCCGCCAACCAGTGTTAAAATGCCGTAGCCGATCGCCGCTGCTGTCCCTAAATTCATTTTTAATCCTCCCGATTTCACTCTTTGCATCTAAATTTATACAGCGCGGGCTGCAATTAGTGTCACGAATTGTTAGAAAATTTATTAAAGCCAGTCAGGATATGTAACTGTTATACAATTGCCATTATGTCAGCCCTAACTTCTGGTGCGATCGCCCAAATCCGTTACCTCCAGCGCCAAGCAGCATCCCTGCTGCTGTATCAATCAGTTCTCAAAAGCCCCGCCGGTCAAGCTTTTCTCGATTTGCTGCAAGCCCTTCACCACAGCGAAGTCAGCGGTTTGGAATGTCAGGTAGCTTACGGGAACTGGTTCAAAGTTCAGGCTGCTAAAAATTTAAGCTGGAAAGATTTTCTGATTTCCGAAATTCTCAAAGACGAAAACCCCTTTTCACGCCGAGCACAGCAAACAGATTTTGCAAGTTTGCCCCCCGCGTTAGTGGAGGCCGCCCGACATGATTTAGAAGTGCTGCAAAATATTTACGAATGCAGCAGCGAACAGTTGAGCAAGTGGGTGCGGGTAGCGGGTCAGCTTGACGCAGTGCCTCCGATTTGGCATTCAGAAACTGTAGCAGAACAGGGAGATTTGCCCCTGCACGGGAAACTAGAAAAATGGTCGAGTGCGGCGGAATCTTTGGCAGTTTATTACCGACAGTTTGGCACGGGTTTGTTTGCCGAATATCGGGCTTTTGCGTGGCGGGGAGGGCAGTTGGCGAATATTTCGCATCCCGATCGCATAACTTTAAAAGAGTTGGTTTGCTGCGATTGGCAACGGGATGCCCTGGTGAAAAATACGGAGTTTTTGTTGGCAGGTTATCGGGCTTTGCACGTTTTGCTGTACGGCAGCCGCGGTTCGGGCAAGTCTTCTTTGGTTAAGTCGCTGTTAAATGAATTTGGCTCTCGCAATCTGCGCTTGATTGAAGTATCTAAATCGGATTTGCAAGATTTGCCACTAATTGTCGAGCAGTTGCGGGGAGTTCCTCAAAAGTTTATTATTTTTGTGGATGACCTTTCCTTTGAGGAAGATGACGATGCTTTTAAAGCTCTGAAAGTTGTTTTGGAAGGAAATGTTACTGCTCGCTCTCAAAATGTGGTAGTTTACGCAACATCTAACCGCAGGCATTTAATTCGAGAGTTTTTTGACGACAGACCTCGCCCCCGCGATGGAGACGAAGTTCACGCTTGGGATACTGTGCAGGAAAAACTTTCATTTAGCGATCGGTTTGGCTTGACTTTAACTTTTGAACCGGCCGATCAAAACACTTATTTAACAATTGTCCGACATCTGGCAGAACTTGCTGGAATCAAACTCGCTGCTGAGGATTTGGAACACCGCGCTAAAGAATGGGCAACTCGTCGCAATGGGCGATCGGGCAGGACTGCGCGGCAGTTTGTGGATTTCCTGAAAGCAGATTTAGCCCTGTTTGACAAGTAAATGGTCTGCGCTGGGAGGGCGGGTTTTAACTGAGATGTTACATCATTCTCAATAAGTTTTTTATGAACAGGCTTTCCGGCCTGTTCCACAAAGAGTGAATTTTATTGTGGAACAGGCCGGAAAGCCTGTTGCTTACAATGGTGCAAGATGCCTGTTTTAGCCGATATATGGGAAGGCTATTCAGGATATGAATCAACCCGCCCTTACAGCACCCAAGGGCGAAAGAAAAATTCTTAAGTTTTTCATAATTTTATTGATAACAACTAACTAACAAAATTTGATATAATTGTCGAAATCTCCCAAGAAAATTCCCGAGCCAGAGCAGATCCTGACTCCATGAATCCACTACTAAATAATGAGGAAAATATCATGGGTTTATTTGATAAAGTATCGCAGACTCGTAAAGAAACGGACGTAACGTTAGGGCCTGCTGAAGCATTTGCCGCGATCGCGTTAATTGCCGTAGCAGCCGACGGTTACATCAATGACAGCGAAAGTAAAGCGATTAGCATGACGCTATCTAGGATGCAACTGTTCCGCAGCTATCCGGATGACGTGATGAGAAAAATGCTCGATCGCCTGCTGATGATTCTGCAACGGCAAGGAGTTGAGGTACTGTTTAATGCTGCTTTGGCAACGCTTCCTGACGAACTTAAAGAAACCGTTTTTGCTGTGACAACTGATATGGCTTTAGCCGATGGCGAGGTTTCAGAAGAAGAAGAACAACTTTTGAACGATCTTTACAGTGCATTGGGGCTTTCCGAAGATATTGCCCTCAAGATTATAGACGTGATGTTGATTAAAAACAAAGGTTAAGAAATAAGCGAAAGCAGTGAGGAAGGCCATTTTTACAATATTAGGACTTAGGAAACTGGCACATTAAACAAAGGTATGTAGTTACGCTTGGGCGATCTGTCCTAAGCTAAGAGCTAGTCTATCGCAACTACATACCTAAAATTTAACCCCTATTTGTGAGAGTTTGCCTTAGTCCTAAATATACAAAATTAGCGCCTACTTACTTAGCTGATAACTTCTCCAAAAGTGCGGGTTTACCGATATGATGGTTAGTGAAATTGCCATCCAGATTGCGATCGCCAGCTACTACCTTAAATGCCTTTCACTTACAGCCGTACTGTTCGCTTTCAAGATACCGATGCTGCTGGAGTCGTTTACTTTGCTAACGTTTTGGCAATGTGCCACGAAGCTTACGAGGCCTCTCTAGCAGCATCTGGAATCAATCTCAAAGCATTTTTCAGCAATCCCGAGGTTGCTTTTCCCATAATTCATGCTAGTGTAGATTTTTATCGCCCAATGTTTGCGGGCGATATGCTGACGATTCAATTGACGCCCAAACAAGTTGCTGGCGATGAATTTGAAATTGTCTATCAAGTATTTTCTGGCGAAGCTACAGGAAGAAGCGCTGCTAAAGCTCTTACTAAGCACGTTTGCATCGATGCCGTTAGCCGAACTCGAAAACAGCTATCGGAAGACTTGATAGAGTGGATGATAAAATTTGAGAGTTGAGAGTTGTGATTAGCTCTATCTTTAAATAATAACAGGGTATGACAGTCAGTCGATTTTAGATTTTAGATGTTAGATTTACTTGCAGCATTGAATCTGGGAGTTTCAACTTTGGTCGAAAATTGGGGACAGATGGCGACTTAAGTACGTGGCACGGTATCCGTTTTTGAGCGGAGTCTAATTTCTTTTAGGTTGAGAATTTTTTCGGAATTTTTGATAGTATGTCAAATCGCAATTATGCCATTGTAGGCACGGGAGCTTTAGGCGGATTCTACGGTGCTAGACTGCAACAAGCAGGTTTAGAAGTCAATTTTTTGCTACGCAGCGATTACGATCGAGTAAAAAAACACGGTTTGATTGTCGAGTCTCCCGAAGGCGACTTCACCCTCCCCCACGTCCGCGCCTACCACGACGCGCACAAAATGCCTCAGTGCGACGTAGTAATTCTAGCGCTGAAAACAACTCAAAATCACTTGTTGCCCAAAATTTTGCCTCCTTTATTAAAGGATAACGGTGCGGTTTTAGTATTGCAAAACGGATTGAATACCGAACCGGAAGTCGCTAAAATTGTCGGTGCAGAACGAGTGGTTGGCGGGCTGTGTTTTCTCTGTTCTTATAAAGTTGGGCCCGGTCACATCTGTCACCTAGATTACGGTACGATCACGCTGGGCGAATATGCCCAAGACTACAAGCCTATCGGTATTACTGATAGATTGAACCAAATTGCTAAGGATTTTAAACGTGCTCATATTCCTATTAAAATGAGCGAAGATTTGCTATTGTCAAGGTGGAAAAAGCTGGTTTGGAATATTCCTTATAACGGCCTGTCGGTAGTGTTGGATGCGAGAACTGACGAACTGATGGCTAATCCCGATACTCTGATTTTAGTTAAGGAAATCATGGGGGAAGTGGTAGCGGGAGCCAAAAGTTGCGATCGCATTATTCCCCATGACTTTATCCCACATATGCTCGAATACACTGAGAAAATGAAGCCTTACCGCACGAGCATGAAAATCGATTATGATGAATCGCGCCCCCTGGAAGTTGAGGCGATTTTTGGTAATCCGATACGGGTGGCGCAGCAAGCAGGTATTAAGTTGCCCCAAATAGAGGTACTTTACCGAATGTTGAAGTTTGTGGACTTTCAAAGACAAGAAGCAGAGAGGACGAGAAGGCTGTTAGGTTTGTCGTAATTAGTCAGTTGATTGTTGGCTGTTGACTGTTGACTGTTGACTGTTGTCTGTTGACTGTTGACTGTTGACTGTTGTCTGTTGACTGTTGACTGTTGTCTGTTGGCTGTTGACTGTTGTCAGGAGTCTGAAATAAGCATGAGAAATTCTGCCTTCTGCATGGATTGCGATCGCCTAATAATTATTGATATTCGATCGCAATCTTTTGCAATTGTTCTCGATTAACTTTGCCTTGAGAATTGCGTGGCAATTTTTCGACGATTACCCAATATTTCGGCCGCTTAAACTTGCTCAACTTATCTTCTATTGCCGCTTGCAGATTTTTGACAGTAACTTCGGAATTCGCGGGAACGTAGATAGCCGTAACGACTTGACCCCAATCTTTGTCTGGCAAGCCAATTACAGCAATATCCGCAACTAAATTAGTCGATCGCACAACGGCTTCGACTTCCGCCGGAAATACATTTTCTCCGCCTGTGATAATTTTGTCGCTGCTGCGTCCGACGATATTTAAGTAGTTATTTTTATCAAAAAATCCCAAATCGTCTAATTGGAAATATTCCCGATCGCCAAAATTTTCAGGATAATAACCTAACGCCAAAGATTTAGCATTTACCACAATATTTCCTATTTGATTATCGCACAAAATCGCGCCATTAGCACTGCGAATACTTATTTGAGCGTGCGGTAAAGTTTGACCAGAACTGTTATTGCCAGCGAGAAAGTCTTCGGGTTTTAGTGTAGCAATTTGCGAGGCGGTTTCGGTCATGCCGTAACTTGGCGCTAATTTGACTTGATAGTTTCTAGCTGTTTCTAAAAGTTCCGGCCAAGCGGGAGCACCACCCAAAAGTACGGCCCGAAACCGTCCCAGCCAATTAGCTGTATCTGGGTTTTGCAGCAGCCGTTGCAGTTGAGTTGGAACTAAAGAAATGAAAAATTCTTCTGGCTTGATGTCGCATATTTTACCCTTTTCTAATTCTTTAAAATGCTGAACACCCAGTTTTCCTCCGGTAGTAAAAGAACGCATGAATTGCATTAAACCGCTGACATGATATAAGGGCAGAACGCAAAATGAGTTGATTTGGTCAACTTGAAAATATTGTTTAAAACCTTGTACTGAGGCGGTTAGTGTGTCCCAAGTGTGGATGGCAAAACGGATTTTGCCTGAAGAACCGCCGGTGGGAATCATGATTGTATCAAAACCGCTTTTACCGGGCGAATGGAATTCGCGGCTATACAAACGAAGTCCGCCTTCGCGGACTGGGATATGGGGAGTAGTGGGAAGCGGGCATTGTCCCCAAATTAAGTCGGGTTGGACTAAATCAAAGACTTGTTGCCATTCTTGTTTTACCCAGTTGGGATTGCAGAGAAAAATCGGGCATTTGGCGGCGCGGGCGGCGGTGAAACTGGCAAGAAATTGCACGGGTTCTGGTTCGGCGAGGCAAATTTTTGGGGGTGTTTCTCGTGCGGGATTTTGGGTGATTTCTTGAAAGAGCCGATCGACAATTCGGGCAAATTCACGACTATCACAACCGATAAGCCAATTATCGGGCAAGCCAGACGCGATATCCAGGATATTTACTGTGAGATTTGTTGCCATAGATGCTTTCACCAAGTTTTTCGATTCAAAACAATTTCCTAACCCGCTTGATTTAGTCGTGGGACTAATCTAAAATTTAAAATCTAAAATCGAATCATTGTCATCGAACCAGCAATCAGTGCCGAAGCCGAGTGCTCTTTTATTTAAAGACAATTGTGTTGCTAAATTTAATGCTGCTTGTCTGCCGATTTTGGTTTCAAATACTGATGAGAAAACAGCGTCTATATTGTGAGTTTGACAAAATTTTCGCAGTTGGGATGGGGAACCAGCAATCGCAGGTTTAATGACGAAAATGCCCCGCCAGCCTTGGCTGTAGCACTCTTGGATGCGATCGAGGTTGGCGGCAGATTCGTCTAGGGCGATCGGAGTTGCATAAATAGCATTCAATTCTACCATTTCCTGAAACTGTGTTACGGGCAGCGGCTGTTCCAAAAATTCAATGTCTGCGGAAAAGTCGGGAGTTGCTTTTACCTTGTCGCAAGCTTCCAGCCATGTTTTAGCCTGCGAGTAACTGAGTCCCCCGTTGGGATCTAAGCGCAAAAATGCTTTTTCGCGATCGCACAAATTGTGCATTACTTGGATTAGCTGCTGAAAAATCTTTAATTCTTGTTCAATTGCAGCAACACCAATCTTCCATTTAAACGTCCGATATCCCTCTAACCAAAGCATTTGTAAAGCCGACAAAGCTGTTTCTCCTGCTGGCAATAAACCGCTGAACCGATTTTTTTCTTCCTGATTTCCAGCCTCTATCCATTGGTGACTGCTTAAGACTGAACCCGCAATCAATGTCGATTTTAGGCGAAGTCTAGATCCCCCAAAATCCCCCTTATTAAGGGGGATTTTGAGAATATTTCTTGTCCCCCCCTTATTAAGGGGGGATCTAGATGTTGATAGTGCTGACTCAAAGCCAAATTGACAAGCCGGCAATTCAGCAGAAATAGAGAAAATCGTCTCTGATGAAATATTACCTTGCAACTGGTGACAAAAATCTAAAGCTTGCTCAAAACTTTCGGAACCAAACCAACTCAAAGGGGCAATTTCTCCCCAACCAATTCGACCATTTTCGCCCACAAGTCGCAGGATAATTCCTTCGCGAATATCCCAAATGCCGTGACTTGTTTGCAGGGGACGCTTAAATTTTCGCTGATAAGTGCGAAACTCGAATTGATAAAGCATGGGTTTTTTAGTTAATCATAAAATTGTCTCACAACTGCCACAAACTTATCAATATTTTCAAAATGGATATTGTGGCCAGCTTTTGGTACAATTTCCAGACGGGCGGCTGGACACAAGCTGGCTATTTCGGTATTTATAGTTGTAAATTTATCATCGTATTCTCCAGCTAGCAAAAGGAGAGGGATTTGATTTGGTGCCAGTTTTTCCCAGAGAGAGGGCTGGTTGCCGGTTCCCATGTTGCGGAGAGATTTGGCTAATTCTAAGGGATTATTGGCTAAACGGGTTTCTAGGAGTTGGTGGAAGTTGGGAGAATTTTTTAAAGATTTGAATAAAGGGCGATCGTACCAGTTGAATAAAAAATCTTTAATCTTGCTATTTTCCAGCTTTTGTGCTAGCTGTAAATCGGCTTGGATGCGGTGCGATCGCTCTTTTTCTGTTTTCAATCCTGGCGAAGCTGACTCTAGCACTACTTTCTCGAATCTTTCTGGAAAATGTAATGTCATGTAAAGTGCCAATCGCCCGCCCATTGAATATCCCAACAACAAACATTTGTTTATTTGTAAATCATCCAATAACTCGATTAATGCTTGGGCAGTATTTGACATATTGTAGCAACTTTCATCGCCCTTGACTTGGGTTTTTCCGTGGCCGGGAAGGTCAACTGCTAAGCAGCAATAAATGTTAGAAATTAAGGGAATGACCGTGCTAAAGTCTTGACTGCTGCCCGTGAATCCATGCAAAAATAAAAGTGTCGGCTGATTCTTCTTGCCAGTTAAGGAATAGTGAAAGTTATAATTATTAAATTTGTCCATATACAATTATACGATTCGATGTGAGGTACGGCTTGCTAAATTAAAGAAGATTTTGAGAAGTCGCCCAACTCCACCAACTCTCTCAACTTAGCAAACCCTACCTCCATTTTACCGGAATTCTCGATCGCCCGATCTACAAAACAAACCCCAACGCCAGCAGCAATCCGCTCGAAAAATGCAGCGTAACTGCGATAAACTTAGAGTTGCTGACCTTTCCCGGTTGGTCGTGATAGTCTGTGACATGGCGGCAAAGGTCGATCGCAAATGGCAAACTTCCAAAAATCAACAGCGTCAAAATTGGGAACATTCCCAAAGCCACAAATAGCACAGTCAAAGCATAAACGCTGCCGCATAACCACTGCAACAACTGAGCACCTTTTTTCGTACCGAGTCGAACAATTGGGGATTTTTTACCCGCCGCCAAATCGTCCTCAACTTGGTGAAAATGGGAACAAAATAAAATGATACTCGTTGTAATTCCCACGATTGCCGAAGCCGCTAAATTAGTGGCAGACCAAGTTTGAGTTTGACTGTAATAAGCAGCGGCGAAGGCTAGCGGCCCAAATGTGAAAAAGCAGATGATTTCGCCCAAACCTTGATAGCCAAGACGAAACGGAGGCCCTTGATAAGTGTAGCCGAGAACACAGCATAAAACTACTAGCAAAATTACTGTTGGGTCTTTTTGCCACCAGCTTATGGCGCAGATTCCCGACACTCCAACTGCTAAAAACAGATTCGCTAGCCCGAAAATTAAAGTTTTATTTCCGGTTAAGTTAACTAGAGAATGCGCTTTGTTTTTATCGATGCCTGTTTCTGAGTCAAATACATCATTGCTGAGATTCAGCCATGCTATAATCAAAATGGCTGACATTAAAAATGTCGAAAAAATTGACGAATTAATCGTTTGAGTTTCGGCAAAAGCAATTGCAGTTCCTACGGAAATAGGAATCACCGCAACGCTGTACATGGGCGGCTTGATTGCCGCCAGCCACAATTTACTATTTGGACGTTCAATTAACTTTGTTGTCATTACACAAACTTGATGCAATTGATAGCAGCGTAGTAATTTTACAATTTTATTGGTGAAGAAACTCTACTCTGTATCTGGTTGAGTGCGCGGGGGGCATCCGTTGAGAGGCTTTGCGGGCGAGCGCGCGCCCGGTAATGCCCGTCTGCAAACCTCTGCGGGGTCTATCGCATGAGAGTCGAGATTGAGTCGCTCAATCTTAAAGTTTTATGTCTAAATGTTTCGATTGATCGCGCGTTGGCGTTAGCGAAGCGATCCGAAGGAAAGCCCTGGAAGAGGATCGTCTGTTTTTTTGCCCCAAGCGAGCCCAAACTTTCCGGGAAACTCGAAAGGTCATGTTTTGCGATCGCCCTCCCGTGCTTAGATCGAAATAGGGGTTCTAGCGGGACAAAACCGCACTCTTTCTGACAAATCTGCTATTCTCGCTTTCATGACAGTAATACCGCACCGCGCTAATCTTTTACAAGACCGCAATCAACTGCATCAGTTTCTGTTAGATTGCCAGCAGTCTTTAACCGAAAAAGATCAAACCAAGATAGTTAGTATTTCTCAGGAGATTGCCCCCGTCGATCCGCTAGTTGTACTTCAAGAGATTTCCGACCCTTGCCAGCGGCACTTTTACTTTGAAAAAAGAGACCCGATTTCAGGCAATAGTTTTGCGATCGCCGCCCTAGATTCGGCCATCCATCTAACAGTAGCCGGAAGCGATCGATTTACCCTCGCTCAAAATTTTATTCAATCTTGTCTTGCCCGAACAATTACCATCGGTACAGAACGCTTGCCCTTCAGCGGGCCGCACTTTTTTTGTAGCTTTGCTTTTTTTGATGAAAATGTCACCACCAATTCTTACTTTCCCCCTGGCACAGTATTTTTACCAAAATGGCAGATTACTCGCCTGAAAGATAGCTGCACAATTGTTGCCAATGCCATCATAAACCGAGATTTAAATGTTAAGATTATTACTGATAATATTTGGCAAAATTTTGATAAAATTTCGGGTTCCCATTACAAAAAAATTATTTCTATTAGAAACACTTCCATATTTTTAAAACAAATTCCTGTGAATGATGCCACTCACTTTAAAACATCCGTCAAGTCAGCTTTAGAATTGATCCACTCTCAATATTTCAGTAAAATTGTTTTATCCCAAGCAATAAAGGTCATTTCCAAAACCCCTTTTAGTTTAATAGATTCATTAAATAACTTGCGCCTTACTTATCCCGGTTGCTACGTATTTTCCACCAGTAACGGCAAAGGTCAAAATTTTATCGGTGCCAGTCCAGAACGCTTAATCAGCATTCACAAAAATGAGTTAGTAACAGATGCTTTAGCAGGTTCAGCACCGAGGGGAAAAAATGAAGCGGAAGATGCGAATTTAGGCAAAGGTTTACTCAACAGCGAAAAGGATATTCGAGAACATCGAGTTGTAATTGATTTTATAGTAGATCGCCTGTCGAGTCTCGGTATCAATCCCGACTTTTCCCCGGTTCCCAGGCTGCTGCAACTGTCAAACATTCAGCATTTGTGGACACCCATCAGGGCTAGAATTCCCCGTGATATTCATTTATTAAAGATTTTATCCCAACTGCATCCAACGCCAGCGGTGGCGGGCGTACCGAGAGATATTGCCCTACAGCAAATACGTGGCTGCGAAAGCTGCGATCGCTCTCTGTATGCAGCACCCCTCGGCTGGATTGATCGCAGCGGCAACGGCGAATTTGCCGTGGGCATTCGCTCGGCTTTAATCGATGGCGATCGGGCTATACTTTATGCTGGTGCTGGTATTGTGGCGGGTTCGGAACCAGAAAAAGAACTAGCAGAAATTCAACTGAAATTGCAGGCACTTTTAAATGCTTTAGTTTAATTCAGCTAATTTGGAGAATCTAGAGTGGTCTGGCTAATTGATTGAGTCTGTGTTAATGTTTAATTTTCACTTCCTCAAAATGTTCTACTATGGGAAAAGGATCGTAAAAATGGTGAAGCATTCTTTTCCACTCTTGATATTGAGCGGAATTCCTAAATCTAATTGTATGAGCTTCTAAATTTTCCCATCTAACCAATAATAGATATTTTCCTTGAACTTCTGTGCAGCGATGAAGTTCGTGAGATAAATATCCATCTATAGACGATATCAGACTGGAGGCTTCTCTAAAAGCTATCTCAAAATCACCCTCACAGCCAGATTTGACATTCAGCACAACCGCCTCAAGAATCATAAAAATGTATCCTGACAATTATTTGGGTATAATATCGTAGCACAATACAGAGTTGAGCTACTCAGGTTTAGCAATGCCAATAGATTTTCGCAACACAAATACCGTCTGGGCTTCCGTATTAGCAGAAACTTTGCAGCGGTTGGGATTAACTACCGCCGTGATTTGTCCCGGTTCGAGATCGGCACCATTAACAATCGCTTTTGCCCAGAACAACAAAATAGAAACTCTTCCCATACTCGACGAACGTTCAGCCAGCTTTTTTGCATTAGGAATTGCCAAAAAATCATATTTGCCAACCGCACTAATTTGCACATCGGGAACCGCCGCCGCCAACTTTTATCCTGCGATAATAGAAGCCAGAGAAAGTCGAATTCCACTGCTAATATTCACTGCCGATCGACCTCCCGAACTGCGGGACTGTCACGCCGGACAAGCGATCGACCAAGTTAAAATATACGGCAATTATCCCAACTGGCAAGCCGAATTAGCGATACCTTCTGGGTCCAGAGGAATGCTAGACTATCTGCGGCAGACGATCGTGTATGCTTGGGAGCGATCGCAATTTCCAACACCAGGCCCCGTCCACCTCAACATCCCCTTTCGCGACCCACTTATACCCGTTCCAGACATAGCCGTAGAAGCTTTACAAACAGAATTTAATCCCGAAGATTTCTTTGCAGGATTAGAACCAATTTTTGCCGAAAAAAGCTCTACCCCCCCCAGCCCCCCCTTAACAAGGGGGGGAGAAGAAAGTACAATGCAACAATGGCAAAAGTGCAGCAAAGGGATAATTATTGCAGGCGTTGCACAGCCTCAATTTCCCGAAAAATACTGTAGTGCGATCGGCCAAATTTCCAAATCCTTAAACTGGCCAGTTTTAGCAGAAGGACTATCCCCAGTCAGAAACTACGCCCAACTAAACCCCCATCTAATTTCCACCTACGATTTAATCCTGCGAAACCGGGAACTAGCAGATAAATTAAACCCAGAAATCGCCATTCAAATCGGAGACTTACCCACAAGCAAAGAACTGCGAAACTGGCTAGACAAAACCCAACCAAAACGCTACATAATCGACCCCAGCCACCACAACTTCGATCCGCTACATGGCAAAACAATTCACCTGCGAACCTCCGTAGAAAATCTCGCAACTATATTAACTCTTGTCCCCCCCCTTATTAAGGGGGGGTTAGGGGGGGATCGAGCCCCTACTACCAACGAATACCTCCAACTTTGGCGCAACACCGAAATCCAAGTCAGAGAAACAATAGACCAAAAAATATCAGCAATTAACAACATAATCGAACCCAAAGTTTCCTGGCTGCTTTCCCAAATTTTGCCACCTGGAACACCGATCTTTATTGCCAACAGTATGCCCGTCCGAGATGTAGAGTTTTTCTGGAAGCCGAACAACTTAGAAATAAAACCGTTTTTCAATCGCGGCGCTAACGGCATAGACGGCACATTATCAACAGCGTTGGGAGTTGCTCACCGCAATCAAAGCAGCATCCTACTAACAGGCGATTTAACACTGTTGCACGATACAAACGGTTTTTTAATTAAAAATAAATTTTTCGGTCATTTGACAATCATATTAATTAATAACAACGGTGGCGGAATTTTTGAAATGTTGCCCGTTGCCAAATTTGACCCGCCCTTTGAAGAGTTTTTTGCCACGCCGCAGCATATCAACTTTGCTCAGTTGTGTGCAACTTACGGCGTGGAACACGAGGTAATTGAGGATTGGGAACTGTTCAAACAAAAATTAATTTCGCTGCCCAATAGCGGGATTCGCGTCTTAGAAGTGCAAACAGACAGGCGCGCCGATGCTAAATGGCGGCAAGATAATCTAAGTAAATTTGCCAAAGATTTGTAAATTGGTAGGTTGAGCAGGTGGAACGAAACCCAACCTACATTAATTTAAACTGCTGGTTGAGCTAGCAGCGAATCTAACTCTCCATCTGCATCAAGTTTGTGAATGTCATCGCAGCCGCCTACGTGTTGGTTATTAATGAAAATTTGGGGTACGCTGCGGCGTCCGTTAGCGCGATCGGCCATTGCCTTTCTAGCTGCTTCGTCGCCATCAATTTTGTATTCCGTGAAATTTACGCCTTTCCACCACAGCAAAGTTTTGGCGCGGATGCAGTAGGGACAGGTTTGCCAAGTATAGATTTCCACATTGGCTTTGATGCGATCGGGCTTGCGGCCCAAGATGGGATTGAGAAAATCAAGCATTTTTAGTACGGGGGTAAGGGTGGAACTCATTTAGAAATCATACCCAATGTATAAATTCCGCTGGTATGGGCGCATCTGCCAGAGGTGGGTTTTAAGCTGTCGGGCGCTCGCCCTGTGACCCAAATCACAACTTTACTCTACTCGGATCACTGGCTTTCACCCCTGACAATCACCTTCGCGGCCTCATTAATATCACCGATCTTTTGAGGAAACCAGAAGATGATAAATATATCGAATTCAACCGCACTGCCATGCACCCCGTACAACTCCTCCCCGGCGCTATCTCTGAAATCCTCGCTTCTGTAACCGATACAGGCGTTTTGACTCTGGCGGATCGCTACGGTTTGATGGCCGCCACCTTCGACGACTCTCTGAATGACGAAGACAGAGGCTGTGTCAACCGGTTGCTGCGCGCGGTGCTCAGAGGCCGAGTCCAAGTAGTCAACGAACTTTCAGCAGCATTCTAATCGGGATTTGAAGTTTTGTTCTGAAGGCAAGGTGAGTCAGCGGTAGATAAAAATAGTGGAAACTCAGGCAGGAGTGGAAACAGCGGTAATTTGAATTCGATTTAAAAGTTTTCTCCTCTAACTCAACAACGGTTTATTTGTCAAAGCAGCCTTTACCGGCTGCTTTTTTTTGATCTAATCGCGGATTTCGAGGTTGTACTGGCGGCAGAGGGCGATTAGTTTTTGTTGGAATCGATCGCGCACGCTGTCGCGAGACACAATGACGCAATCTTCGCCGTAACGGAATACCTCCCGAATCAGCCAAAAGGGATTGGAAACGCGCCACACGACTTGGCGGACATCTGCGATGACTTGACCTTCCTCACTGATATCTTTTTGCCTGCGTTCGTAAGCTTTTACCATGCCACGACAAAAGTGTAAGTACACTTTTACAAAATCTAAGCCTTCCTCGCGCCACAGTCCGTCCATTGGCTCAATAGCCTGGATGCGATCGAACCGCAAACACCGATTGTGAACAAGTTCGGGATAGTCGGGATTTTTGAGATCGTTAGTCTCTTCGCACCAGATTTCCCAGTCAAAGCGCTTTTCTTCAAACGAAATCTCCGCATAGCTCACTGACAGGGTTTTTTAGCCGATGAGTCTGGCATGGATAATCGAAACCAGTATGATTACCCTTGAAACCAACGGAGGCAACGCTTTCATCCACTTAAATTAGGGAGACGCGAGGTTAGGGTAAATACGATCGCTGCCCTGTGTAACCAAAAATTAATCGCCCCTTCGCTCCTTTTACAGTCATGGGAGCGTGTAATCGAACAGTTTTTGACATTTGGCTAGAAACAAGTTTACTTCCAACACTTGTCAAAGCACAGGTGGTGGTGATGGATAATCTCACATTTGATAAAAGTGGTCGGATTCAGGAATTGATTCAAACAGCAGGGTGTAGACTATTATATTTACCGCGATACTCTCCAGAGTTTGACAAAATTGAACAAAGAAGAGTCTTGGCTAAAAAGTCAAATTCCTAAACAGCTTGATGAGTTTGATTGCTTACGTTTTGGCGACCCTTGGATGTCTTGCGCCTTGCATCCTAACACGGGCCGTTGCTATATGTGATTTCCCAGATTCTTCAGTTTAGAAAACCTCAAAATTATGACTACTCAAACAACTTCTCCACTCCTACTGGGCCCCTTCAAAATCGGAAATTTACCCTTAAAAAACCGGGTAGTCATGGCACCCCTAACGAGAGCCAGAGCCGGTGAAGCGCGGATGCCCAACGCCTTGATGGCAGAGTATTACACTCAGCGAGCCTCCGCTGGTTTAATCATTACAGAAGCCACAGTGGTTTCTACTCAAGCTAATGGTTGGCTAAATACGCCCGGTATTTATTCAGACGAGCAAGGCGAAGCTTGGAAACAAATTGTGACTGCGGTTCATACCCACGAAACGCCGATTTTCATGCAGCTTTGGCACTGCGGACGAGCTTCCCACAGCAGTTTTCATGAAAACAATCAATTGCCAGTTGCAGCCTCTGCCATCAAAATAAACGGAGAAGGCATTCATACCCCTCTAGGCAAACAACCCTACGAAACCCCCCGCGCTCTAGAAACCGATGAAATCTCGCTGGTTGTAGAAGATTATCGCAAGGCGGCCGAACGGGCAAAAAAGGCAGGTTTTGATGGTGTAGAAATTCACGCTGCAAACGGCTATCTCATTGACACATTCCTGCAAACCAAAACTAATCACCGCACTGATTCCTATGGAGGCTCAGTTGAAAATCGCTACCGTTTTCTGAAGGAAATTATAGAGGCGATTATCACAGTATTCCCTGCCAATCGAGTGGCTGTTCGGTTTTCTCCCAATGGTATTTACAATGATATGGGTTCTCCAGAATATCGAGAAGATTTTCTGTATTTCGCGGAGCAGTTAAATGCCTATGATTTAGCTTACCTTCACTTGGTGGATGGTCTGGCTTTTGGCTTTCACGAATTGGGAACGCCGATGATGATAGGTGAGTTTCGCGATGTGTTTACAGGGCCGCTCGTCGGCAACTGCGGATATACTCAAGAACAGGCTGAAACGGCCCTGAGCAGCCAAGTTGCGGATTTAATAGCTTTTGGTCGGGATTTTATCAGCAATCCTGACTTGGTGGAGCGTTTTACTAATGGTTGGCCGCTCAATCCGCCTGCTGAAATGGGCGTCTGGTATTCTTTTGGGCCTGAAGGTTATATCGATTTCCCTAGCTATCAGGAACCGGCAGCTATTTCTTAGTTGAGTTGGTTGGGGCGGGTTTATCAATAAATACCGAGTATGTGCATCATAGATAATGGTCAACCCGCCCCTAAAAGATTTATGGTTAATTTCTCAAAATAGGACTGGGAGTTGCAGCCATATTTAATTTTCATCGCCCGTTGAGAGCGAGCATCTCCTATTTGTAAAAACACTTCTTCTGCCTGCTGCCTGCTGCCTGCTGCCTGCTGTGTCCTCCCTCCAATTTCTAGCTTGGGTGCAAAAGTGAGAGGCTCCCAGTTGAGATCGAGAACGTTTCCTCATATCCTAATAAGCGTAGGACATTTCAAAACATCCGAGCTGCTAGCTCAGCTTTTGAGTGCCTGAAAATAATCAATAGCGGAAGCGCTTTTAACAAGATGGCACAAAATCACAAATCAACGGTTATCATTACCGGCGCTTCCTCCGGCGTCGGTTTGTACGGCGCGAAAGCTCTCGCAGACAAAGGATGGCACGTAGTCATGGCCTGTCGGGACGTGCGGAAAGCCGGAGATGCCGCCCAAGAGTTGGGCATACCTGAAGGCAGTTTCTCCATCATGCAGATTGACTTGGGGGATTTGGAGAGCGTGCGTAGGTTTGCTCGGGCATTTAAGGCCAGTGGTAGGCCTCTGGACGCTTTGGTGTGCAACGCCGCCATTTATATGCCTTTGATCAAGGAACCGCTGCGGAGCCCGGAGGGTTATGAGTTGACGATGACTACCAATCACCTGGGTCATTTCCTGCTGTGCAACCTGATGATGGAAAATATGAAGCCTTCCTATTATTCCGATGCGAGAATCGTGATTTTGGGAACTGTGACTCACAATCCAGACGAGTTGGGCGGGAAGATTCCGCCGCGCCCGGATTTGGGCAAGTTTGAGGGTTTTGAAGCGGGTTTCAAAGACCCGATTTCGATGGTTGACGGCAAGAAGTTTGAACCAGTCAAGGCTTACAAAGATAGCAAAGTTTGCAACGTGCTGACGATGCGAGAATTGCACCGCCGCTTTCACGAATCCACAGGGATTACTTTCACTTCGCTGTATCCGGGATGCGTTGCGGATACGCCACTTTTCCGCAATCACTATCCCCTATTTCAGAAGCTGTTCCCGCTGTTTCAGAAGAATATCACCGGTGGTTACGTGTCGCAGGAGTTGGCGGGGGAAAGGCTGGCGATGGTGGTTGCTGATCCAGAATACAAGCAATCTGGGGCTTATTGGAGTTGGGGAAATCGCCAGAAAAAAGATGGTAAGTCTTTTGTACAGAAGGTTTCTCCGCAGGCCCGCGATGATGAAAAAGGCGAGCGGATGTGGGAGCTGAGTGCTAAGTTGGTGGGATTGACTGACGGGGCTCAAATGGGTGCTGCGGCTGGTGCGGGCCGCTCTGCATAATTCAAAGTTACAAATCCCCTTTATCACGCTTGGCAGTTGAAACGGCGTCTACGCACAGGAGGTGGGTAGACGCGGACTCAATAATAAAGGGGGTATTAAAGTCGGATTTTGTATGATCCACCAAAATCAAAGAAACCGGGTTTTTTAGTGGCTCTGCGGGTTGTAACTCACATCTTGCACTATTCTTAAGAACAGGTAAGATGCCTGTTCCACAAGAGATGAATTTTATTGTGGAACAGGCATCTTGCCTGTTCATAAAAAGATTATTGAGAATGGTACCAGGTCTCATTTGTAGCGCGTCTTTCCGGACACAACCCGGTTTCAGGTTTACCCTGGCGTGCAAGGCTATTCGGGTCGCGGCATTAGCATGAAAGCGTAGGTTTTGCAACCCAAAATACCGGGTTTTTTTACAGTTTACGATCGACTTACACAATATTTCTTCGGATAATAACCGGCTTTGTGCGTAAGTTTTCGGGAATGAGCATGGGTCGATCGACCTTTTGGTTTGTAGCATCGCCCAAACTGTTGGCTGCGACGGCAGTTTCCTTTTTTGCTGTTAAGATTGATTTTTCCTTGAGGGTACTCACTCCTGAAAATATTTTCCCCCACTTAAGCGAGATAATAATTAGATCCTATGGCTTGTCGCTCACAAAAACTATTTTTACTCGCTGGAATTTTTGGGTTAGTTTGGCTGGGAAAACCAACGAAAACATCCGCTAGCACAGTGGAAATTTTGACCTCAAATGTTGAGGATTTGGCAGCAGTCAGCAGCGGAGGCGATCGAGCTTTCCTTCCCGATACTAATCTTGACAAACGCGAAGACTTGCCCGTAAAAGACGAGGAAACGCAGTTACCCGCTGAGTCAGAACGATCGGCTTTGGCGACAACTCTACCCTTATCCCCACCGACGGAAATCCCCGACTTAGAGTCGGAAGCGGCAAATTCAGCCGATCGCACATTCAGCACAAAAACTCAAGAAACCGAGCTTTTTAACTCAGATCAAAAGCTAGAAGAAAATATTGACCTAAAAAAAACCGATTTGGGTATCGATCGAGCTTTGCAACTAAGCCAACTGCCGAACCCAATTCTGCCCAGAGAACCCGAATTGCCAACTCCTGAGCCGCCCCAACCGCCTGCGCCGCCTCCCCTCATACCAACCCCACTAACACCTGTTCCCGGCGATTCTAGACCAAGCATTCTGGGTACAATTAGGGTCGAGCGCTTTGAATTTGAGGGCAACACAGCTTTTAGCGATCGCGAACTTGCAGAAGTTACGCAACAGTTTGCGGGGCGCGAAATCACCTTTGCTGAACTGATCGCAGCAGAAGCAGCCGTTACTCAAAAATATGTAGCGGCAGGATACATCAATTCCGGCGCTGTAATTCCCGCCAACCAAACGTTTCCGAGATCGGGAGGTGTGGTGAAAATTCGGATTGTAGAAGGCGGATTAGATGAAATTGTGATTACTGGAAACAGGCGCTTAAATTCAAATTACGTGCGATCGCGCCTAGAACGCGCCACCAGACGGCCCCTCAATCGATCTCGGTTGCTGGAAGCCTTGCAACTGCTGCAACTCGACCCCTTAATTGGCAATATTTCCGCCGAATTGCAAGCCGGAAGCCGCCCGGAAAACAGCCGCTTAGAAGTGCGCGTCAAAGAAGCAGACAGCTTTAGCGCTGAAGTGTTTGCAGACAACAATCGATCGCCCAGTGTCGGCAGTTTTCGGCGCGGTGTTCGCATCAATCAAGCAAATTTGCTCGGTTTGGGCGACGGATTAGAGGTATCTTATGCTAACACCGACGGCAGCAACGAATTCAACGGCAGCTACACAGTCCCCGTCAACGCGCGCAACGGCACGATTGGGTTCGCTGCGAGTGCTGCTAGCACCAATATCATCGAGGAACCGTTTGATGCTGCTGAAATTGAGGGGAAATCGCGGACTTACGAATTAACTTACCGCCAGCCGATTGTCGAAAAGCCCGATCGCACTTTGGCTTTGGGACTGAGTTTTTCGCGGCAAGAAAGCGATACATTCCTGTCGGGGGAAGGATTTGCGCTTTCGGCGGGAGCAAATGAGCGCGGCGAAACCCGGGTCTCGGCTGTGCGGTTTTTTCAAGAATACGTGCAGCGGAGTTCCCGCCAAGTGTTCGCGGCGCGATCGCAGTTTTCCCTCGGCACTAATCTGTTCGGCGCGACTGCGAACGATAGCGGGCCCGACAGCCGCTTTCTGGCGTGGCGCGGACAAGCCCAATACGTGCGGCTGTTAGCGCCAGAAACCTTGCTGATAGTGCGTTCAGACATTCAATTAGCCGATCGCCCCCTGCTTTCCCTGGAACAAATTGGGATCGGTGGCGTTCAAAGCGTGCGCGGATACCGCCAAGATTTGCTGTTAACTGATAGCGGTGCGATTGCGTCTGCCGAAGTGCGAATTCCGGTTTGGCGTGTCGCGGAAGTCGAAGGATTGTTGCAAGTCGCTCCGTTTATCGATTTTGGGGTAGGGTGGAACCATTCAGGAGAAAAGCCGAATCCTGACTCGGATAAACTGCTGGGTGCGGGTTTGGGGCTGGTTTGGCAGATGGGCGATCGGTTCAATGTGCGTTTAGACTACGGTATTCCTTTGATAAATGCTCGATCGGGCGATCGAACTTTGCAGGAAAAAGGCTTATACTTTCGGATTAATTACTTTGCTTTCTAGCTAGTTCTGCCTGGGGTTTCAACGCCTGTCTCCTAGCGGAATTCCCCCGCTATGAGGACTAAATAGAGTTTAGCTAATTCCCTGCTCTACTTCAATCTAAAATCTAGTTAACAAAAGAGGGCTTGTCTTATGGTTCAGACAAAAACTAAACTGACATTTGCAGAGTTTCTCGAAAAGTACCCAGACGGATCTGGCATCTACGAACTTGTAAATGGAGAGATTGTCAAACTGGAAGCAACCAGAGCTCATAAAAATGTGGCACGATTTCTAGTATTTGGCTTTAACGATGAAATCAGGCGCTTGGGGCTTGACTATATCGTTGACAAAGATATAGTTTTCAGAACTGTAACAGCTTCAGGACAAGAACAAGGCAGAAATCCTGATGTTGGCGTGGTTAAGGCATCAGTATGGAACAGCAATGTACGTGGTGGCTACGGAGCCCTTACCGAACCTATCCAATTAGCAGTACAAGTTGCCTCAACTAACTGGGAAGACGACTATGTGGATAAGCTAGATGAGTATCAACGCCTCGGCATTTATGAGTATTGGATTGTGGACTATTTAGCGATCGCTTCTAGGGCTTATCTAGGAAATCCCAAAATTCCCACAGTTTTCGTTTACTATTTGGAAAATGGCAGTTATTTAGTTCAAAGTTTTACAGGTAATGAGCGCATAATCTCTAAAAGTTTTCCCGAACTAGAAATCACAGTCGAGCAACTTGTACTCAGCAGCCAAATTCAAAACATTTAGAGAAACGAGATGAGCTTACACCGAAAAATTTTATCTTTAAAAGAGTTTTTTTATGCCTCGCTTGCATTACGGTCTACAGTTTGCTTTACTGTTGCTATTTCCCACTTCCGCGATCGCCCAAATCATTCCCGATAATACCCTGGGGGCGGAAAGTTCACGGACTTTTCCCGATACTATCAATAACATACCCTCAGATAGAATCACTGGCGGCGCAACTCGCGGCGTTAACCTCTTTCACAGCTTGCGCGAATTTAACATCCGTGAAGGGCGGGGAGCTTATTTTGAAAATCCCAGCGGAATTACCAACATATTCACCCGCGTTACGGGCCCAAACTCTTCAAATATTTTAGGAACTCTGGGAGTTTTAGGCAACGGCAATTTATTTTTAATTAACCCGAAAGGAATTATATTCGGGCCGAATGCGCGGTTAGATTTGCGCGGTTCCTTTATCGGTTCAACGGCTGACAGTATTGTGTTTAATAACGGGGTGGAATTCAGCAGCACCAACCCGCAAACATCCCCGCTGTTAACAGTTAATATTCCCGTTGGTTTAAGATTTAGAGACAATCCAGGTGCAATTGTCAATCAATCGACGGCTATAGGAAAGGTAAACCTGCCAGCCTCTGCTGTGCCAATCCCAATTAGCGCTCGGGTTGGTTTAGCAGTAGACCCCGGTCAAACTTTAGCACTGATTGGCGGCAACATCCAACTCCAAGGCGGCAATTTAACAGCCAGCGGCGGACAAATTTTACTCGGTAGCGTCGCCAGTCCCGGTTTAGTTAATTTTGCACTAACCCCTGCTGAGCAACAGCAGGGTAATTTAACTGTTAATTATGACAATATTCAGAACTTGGGCAATATTCAAATAGCGGATGGGACACTGATCGACACCAGCGGTATCGGTGGCGGCAGAGTAGAGTTAAAAGGTGGAAATGTCGCCCTCAGCGGGGCGCGAATTTATGCGCTGACACTGGGAAATATTGATGGTAGAGGTATCGATATCAGCGCTCAAAAGTTGCGAGTGGAAAATGGCACGCAATTTTCTACTTTGACTCTAGGAGATGGTGCAGGAGGTAATATTAACTTGCGTGCTGCTGATTCAGTAGAAATGAGCGGGCTGGGAGTTGAGGGCTATCAACAGGTTGCAATTAAATATTTGGTATCGGGAACTACAGACCCGTTTGACCCGCTAATGATGCTGTTTAATGCTAGTGCTGGTGCTGGTTCGGGGGGGAATATTACGATCGACACCGGCCGCCTGCTTTTCAACAATGGGGTAGTAGGTAGCGGCATCACCTTTGGCGGTGGAAATGGCGGAGATTTAATCATTCGCGCCAATACTTTTGAGATGGTGGGTTCTGGAATCAACAACGGGACAGCTAAAGAAAGTACCGGTACGGGAGGAAGCATTAGTGTTGATGTCGCGAAATTAATTATGCGCGATGGTTCTATTCTCGGTACGACGAGTTACAGCAGCGGCCCATCGGGGAATATCAACATTAAAGCTGCTGAATCAGTAGAATTGTCTAACACCGGTCCGACAACAGTTGTGTCAACCGGAATTAGCACCCTGAGTATCGGCTCAAACGGAAGGGCGGGGAATATTAACGTCGATACCAAGCGGTTGAGTCTCTCTGGGGGTTCTGCGTTTACAGTAGGATCGGGTGTGTTAATTGGCAGGTTTTTGTTTTCTCAGGAGGGCGGGCCTGCTGGAAATTTAACAGTTACGGCTACTGAATCAGTAGAAATTTCAGGTATTTCTCAACTTTTGACCAGTGGAATTCAGAGTGCTAGTGCGCTGAGTTCTGGAACTTTGAGCTCTAGTCCGGGCGGGGATATTCGCATTGATACGCCAAGCCTAACCGTGCGGGATGGAGGGCTAGTTTCTACGAGTTCTGTGGGGGTGGGAGATGTGGGGAATATTACTGTTAATGCCGATCGCATTGAGGTCAGTGGCAGCGGAAATAATGGTCTGTTTGTCAGTACAATTGATGCTTCGGTAGGCAAGATATTTGGTACTAATCCCGAGGCGACGGCCAATGCCGGTTCGTTGAATCTGAATGCCGATCGACTAATTGTCAGAAATGGAGCTACAGTGACAGTGCAGGCTACGGGAACCGGACGCGCTGGTAATATCAATGTTGTCGCAAATTCGATCGCTCTTGACAACAAAGCGAGGATTGACGGTACGACTGTATCCGGTACAGGGGCAAATATTAACCTGCAAGCGCGAGACATCCAATTGCGCCGCAACAGCCAAATTACAACCGATGCAGGCAGTTCTGACGGCGGCAATATCAACATCAACAGCGACATTCTTGTCGCCCTCCCGCAAGAAAATAGCGACATTACAGCCAACGCCCGCACAGCAGGCGGCGGCCGCGTGAATATCAATGTCCCCAATGTCTTCGGCTTGACAGCAGCGAGTCGCGAACAAGTCAGAAACAGGTTGGGGCTCAGTGACAGCGAATTTGCAATGTTGCAAGTAAGTCCTACATCTCTGCTTCCCAGCAGCGATATCGCGGCGATTTCCCAAAGTGGCGGCCCGGCTTTGCAAGGGGCAGTAACATTTAGTTCTGTTGGAGTGAATCCCGCTCAAGGTTTAGTGGAACTGCCGCAAAATGTGGTCAATCCGGCTGCGTTAATTGCTGCAAATCCCTGCATCCGAGGGGCTGAGAACGAGTTTACTGTGACTGGACGGGGGGGATTGCCACCGAGTCCTCACGATGCCCTCACCAGTAATTCTACCCAGTTTAATTGGGTGGAACCAGCGGTAGGTGGAAGTCAGCAAGTAGAAGGCGAAAGAGCATCCATAGAACTTCGGCCAACAGAAATTATTCCCGCTCAAGGTTGGGTAATGGACGAGCGAGGACAAGTAACGCTGTTAGCCTATAATTCGGGTGGTGGTGCATCTCTTCGCAGTCCGAAATCGACGAGTGTTTGCGTACCTCAATAGGTACTCTTGAGGTTTTAGCTAACCCCTCGCTATTGTCCTAATACTGAATTAACAAGACTTAAAAGATGCAGCGCCACTCTTCCGCCTTATTTTTTGCATTTTTCCTGCTGTTTCCTGTCCGTGCGATCGCCCAAATTCTCCCCGATAATAGCTTGGGTGCAGAAAGTTCGCGCACAGTTGCCGATACGATTAATAACTTACCATCGGACAGAATAGAAGGCGGTGCAACTCGGGGAATAAATTTATTTCACAGCTTACGAGAATTTAACGTGGGTGAAGGCAGAGGAGCATATTTTGCAAATCCTAACGGGATTGCAAATATTTTTACCCGCGTTACTGGGGGCAATCCTTCTAATATTTTAGGTGTGTTGGGAGTCCAAGGAAATGCCAACTTATTTTTACTTAATTCCAAAGGAATTGTCTTTGGTTCTAATGCGAAGTTAGATTTGCGTGGTTCCTTTTTAGCAAGTTCTGCTGATAGCGTAGTTTTCAATAATGGCTATCAATTTAGCAGCAGCAATTCGCAATCAGTACCGCTGTTAAATGTCAATATACCTATCGGTTTAAACTTTCGAGAAAATTCAGGTAAAATCATTAACAATTCAGCAGCACTAGCCTTGAATATACCACAATTACCTCCGGGAATCCCGCCGATTTTCAATAACATGGGCTTAGAAGTTGATCCCGGACAAACTCTTGCCCTAGTGGGGGGAGATATTGAATTAAATCAGGGAAGTGTCACTGCATCTACCGGACAAATTTTGCTGGGTAGCGTCGCTAGTCCGGGGATTGTTGGATTGGGGGCAACGCCATTTGGATTAAGTTTAAACTATGACAATATTTCTAACTTTGGTAATATTGAAATAACCAACGGCTCACTGATAAATACCAGTGGAATCGGTGGTGGCAAAGTCGAGATTCGAGGTGGAAATGTCAACCTCAATAATGGGCGAATTTATGCCCTGACTTTGGGAAATATTGATGGCAGGGCGATCGATATTAACGCTCAAAATTTTCGGGCTCAAGGTGGAACGCAAATCTCCACGCTGACAGCAGGAAGTGGTGCCGGAGGCGCTATCAACATCCGCGCTACCGACTCAGTTGAAACGCTCGGAATTGGATTAGATAACTATAGAGTGTTTGGTGGTAATTATACGGTATCTGGCTCTTTCGACCCTTTTGACCCACAACTTCTGCTGATAACTGGCACTAATAGCATGGGAGCCGCCGGAAACCTCACGATTGATACGGGAAAACTGTTGATAAACAATGGAAGCGCATTGACTACCACCACGTTAGGTGCTGGCAACGCCGGAAATATTACCATCCGTGCCGGGGTTTTAGATATGGTCGCTTCTGCAATCCACAGTGGCCCACTTTTGGGGAGTACGGGTAGGGGAGGAAATATCACCTTTGAGGGAGAACGTTTAACCGTGAGCGATGGTGCTGCTCTGATCAGCCTCGCCCGCGGTGAAGGAGGAGCGGGGAATATCAACATTAAAGCGAATGAATCAGTAGAAGTGCTGCGGACTCCCACTGGAAGTCCCGTAGCAAGTTTAATTGGGTCAACTGCGAGCGGTGTGAATGGGCAAGCCGGGGACATTAATATCGACACGAAGCGGTTGAGGATCTCTGAAGGAGGCGGAATTAGTTTATCTAGCGGAGCAGTTGTGGGCAACCAACCGTTGAATACAACTGGGGGGCCCGGAGGTAATTTGACAGTTAGGGCCACTGAGTCAGTAACAGTCGAGGGTTTTTCTGGAGTTTTGGCCAACGGGAGTCGGAATCCCAGTTTCATCTGCGCTGATGCCAATACTGCTAATCGGGGAGGGAGTATCAACATTTCGACACCTGTACTGACTCTCCGGGATGGAGGAGTTATTAGCACTGCATCTTTAGGCCAAGGAGATGCCGGAAGCATCACGATCGATGCGGGTCGTGTAGAAGTTATTGGGAATGGGGGTCAAGGTGAATTTAACAGTCAAATTCAGACTTCTGTTGGGATTGCATCTGACCTTATAGATCCTAATGCTACGGCTAACGGAGGTTCGTTGAATCTAAATGTCGGGGAATTGATTCTTCGCAATGAAGGAACACTCAATCTGCAAGCTTTGGGATCGGGACGGGCTGGTAACATTAACGTCAAAGCAGATTCAATTTCCCTTGACAACCAAAGCAGCATTGACGGTAGAACGGCATCCGGCCCCGGAGGAAATATTAACCTTGAAGCACGGAATGTCCAGTTGCGCCGAGGAAGCAGAATTACAACTGATGCAAGTATTTCTGATGGTGGCAATATCAACATTAAAAGCGATATTCTGGTTGCTCTCCCTAATGAAAATAGCGATATTACTGCTAATGCGATCTCGGCCCAAGGTGGTCGCGTTAATATCAATGTCCCCAATGTTTTCGGGTTTACATCAGTGACTCGCGAACAGGTTCGAGCGAGTTTGGGATTAACAGATGCTCAATTTGGTGCGTTGCAAGTAAGTCCGACTTCTCTAATTCCTACCAGCGATATTGCGGCTATTTCCCAAAGTAGCGGCCCGGATTTGCAAGGTACTGTAACATTTAGTGCTTCTGGGGTGAATCCGGCTCAAGGTTTAGTGGAACTGCCACAAAATGTTGTCAATCCGGCTGCGTTAATTGCGACAAATCCCTGCATCCAAGGGGCCGAGAGCGAGTTTACGGCTACTGGGAAAGGAGGAGTGCCACCAAGTCCTAATGATGTTCTCAGCAGCAATTCTACCCAGTTTAATTGGGTGGAACCAGCCGTAGGTGAAAGCCAGCAAGTAAAAGGTCAAAGAGCATCCATAGAAGAAATTCGGCCAACAGAAATTATTCCCGCTCAAGGTTGGGTAATGGACGATCGAGGACAAGTAACGCTGTTAGCCTATAATTCTGGTGGTGGTGCATCTATTCGCAGTCCGAAACCGACGGGTGTTTGCGTACCTCGATAGGTACTCTTGAGGTTTTAGCTACCCGATCGCTATTTTTCTAAAATTAAATTAACAAAACTTCAAAGATGCGCTGCCAATCTTCCGCCCTATTTTTTGCATTTTTACTGCTGTTTCCTGTCCCTGCGATCGCCCAAATCATCCCCGATAATAGCTTGGGTGCAGAAAGTTCGCGCACAGTTCCCGACACGATTAATAACTTACCATCGGACAGAATAGAAGGCGGTGCAACTCGTGGCGTTAACCTCTTTCACAGCTTGCGTGAATTTAACATCCGTGAAGGGCGGGGAGCCTATTTTGCCAATCCCAGCGGAATTGCCAACATCTTCACCCGCGTTACTGGTGGCAACCCTTCTAATATTTTAGGAACTCTGGGAGTTTTGGGGAACGGCAACTTATTTTTAATAAACCCAAAAGGGATTGTCTTTGGGCCGAACGCGAGGTTAGATTTGCGTGGTTCATTTTTAGCAAGTTCTGCTGATAGCGTAGTTTTCAATAATGGCTATCAATTCAGCAGCAGCAATCCCCAATCATTACCGCTGTTAAATGTCAATATACCGATCGGTTTAAACTTTCGAGAAAATCCGGGAAAAATCATTAACTCTTCAGCAGCACCAGCCTTGAATTTACCAGAATTACCCGCTGGAATCCCGCCGATTTTCAATAATACCGGTTTAGGAGTTCAGCCCGGACAAACTCTTGCCCTAGTGGGCGGAGATATTGAATTAAATCAGGGAAGTGTCACTGCCTCAACCGGACAAATTTTACTGGGTAGCGTCGCTAGTCCGGGGATTGTTGGATTGGGGGCAACGCCATTTGGATTAAGTTTAAACTATGACAAGATTTCCAACTTGGGTAATATTGAAATGACCAACGGCTCACTAATCAACACCAGTGGAGTCGGTGGCGGGAAAGTCGATATTCGAGGTGGAACTGTCAGCCTCAACGGTGGGCGAATTTATGCACTGACTTTGGGAAATATCGATGGTAGGGGTATCGATATTAACGCTCAACAGTTTCGGGCCCAAGGTGGAACAAAAATCTCCACACTGACAGCAGGAAGTGGTGCGGGGGGCGCTATCAACATCAGCGCTACCGACTCAGTAGAAATGAAGGGGATTGGATTGGCTCTCTATACAGTTTTTGCAGGTAAGTATTTACTATCTGGAACTGTCGCTCCTTTTGACCCACAAATTGTTCTGATCTCTGGCACTACTGGCCTGGGAAATGCCGGAAACATCTCGATCGACACGGGACGATTGCTGATGGACAATGGAACAGCATTGACTAGCGCCACGTTTGCTACTGGCAACGCCGGAAATATTACCCTCCGTATCAGAGACTTCGATCTGGTAGGTTCGGTAATTAACAGCGGCACATTTGCGGGGAGTAGGGGCAGGGGAGGAAATATCAGCTTTGAGGGAGAACGTTTAACGGTGAGTGATGGTGCAGCTCTGATCAGCATCACCCGCGATCGAGGAGCATCGGGGAATATCAACATTAAAGCGAATGAATCAGTAGAAGTGCTGCGGACTCCAGCTCGAAGTCCCGTAGCCACCTTAATAGGCTCAACTGCGGGCGGTGTGAATGGGCAAGCTGGGGACATTAATATCGACACGAAGCGGTTGAGGATCTCTGACGGAGGCGGAATTAGTTTATCTAGCGGATCGGTTGTGGGCAACCAACCGTTCAATACAACTGGGGGGGCAGGAGGTAATTTTACACTTACGGCTACTGAGTCAGTAACAATAGAGGGTATTTCTGGTGTTTTGGCGAACGGGAGTCGCAGTCCCAGTTTCATCTCCGCTGATGCCAACGCTGCTAATCGGGGAGGAAATATGAACATTTCTACACCTGTCCTGACTCTCCGGGATGGGGGAGTTATTTCTACTGCATCTTTAGGCAAAGGAGAAGCAGGAAGCATCACGATCGATGCGGGGCGTGTAGAGGTGATTGGTAATGGAGGTCAAGGTGAATTTAACAGTCAAATTCAGACTTCCGTTGGGATTTCCTCTCGCGTTAGAAATCCCAATGCTACGGCTAACGGAGGTTCGTTGAATCTGAATGTCGGGCAATTGATTCTTCGCAACGGGGGAACACTCAATCTGCAAGCATTGGGTTCGGCACGGGCTGGTAACATTAACGTGAAAGCCGATTCAATTTCCCTTGACAGTCAAAGCAGCATTGACGGTAGAACAGAATCCGGGGCCGGAGCGAATATTAACCTCGAAGCACGGGATGTCCAGTTGCGTCGAGGGAGCAGAATTACAACTGATGCAAGTATGTCTGCGGGTGGCAATATCAACATTAAAAGCGATATTCTGGTTGCTATCCCTAATGAAAATAGCGATATTACTGCTAATGCGATCTCGGCTCAAGGTGGTCGCGTTAATATTAATGTCCCCAATGTTTTCGGGTTTACATCAGTCACTCGTGAACAGGTTCGAGCGAGTTTGGGATTAACAGATGCTCAATTTGGTGCGTTGCAAGTAAGTCCGACTTCTCTAATTCCTACCAGCGATATTGCGGCGATTTCCCAAAGTAGCGGCCCGGCTTTGCAAGGTAGTGTGACATTTGGTTCTTCTGGGGTGAATCCTGCTCAAGGTTTAGTGGAACTGCCGCAAAATGTTGTCGATCCGACTGCGTTAATTGCTGCAAATCCCTGCACGCAACAGGCAGGGAGCGCATTTACCGTCACGGGGAAAGGAGGAGTGCCTCCAAGTCCTAATGATGCCCTCAGCAGCCCTCTACCGCCGTTGCCTTGGGTAGAAGAGGCAGGAAGTTCGGCAACGAGCAATGTAGAGGATTTAACCGATGTAACCGATCGAGGGAAGAAGGAAGAAGGGAAAATCCCCGATCGGGAAGTTGTTCCGGCGCAAGGTTGGGTGGTGAATGCGAAAGGGGAGGTAACGCTTGTTGGATATAATCCGGGTAATGCTGGTGACTCTCGCAATCCTCGGCAGAATTCTGGTTGTGTGCCGCGTTGAAATTAGGTTTCTTTTAACCACAGATGTAGGGGGATTAACGCGGATTAACGCAGATCAATAATAAGATGTATTTGGGTTAGTTAGTATGTGTGTCTGCGGCTGTAATTTTATTTTATAAATATGAAGTTTACCCGATCGCTCCGGCAAGTAATTCTGTTATTTGTGATTTCCTGTCTGCTAGCAGTTGCGATTCCTCCCGGCGTTGCTCAGGTTAATCCACCACAAGCGGTGCAGCTTGTCCGACAAGCTCGAACTCTGTACCAAGAGGAACGCTTTTCGGAAGCTGTACCGTTGTTGCAGCAAGCGGCGGCGGCGTTTGAGGCAAAAGGCGAAAATCTCGATCGCGCCACAGCTTTGAGCAATTTAGCTGCAACCTACGGGCAGTTGGCGCTTTGGGAAGAAGCAGAAAAAGCGGTAAATTCGAGTTTGTCGGCTGTGCGAACACAGGCAAAAACTCCCGAACAGCAGCGGATTTTGGCTGAAACTCTCAACATTCAAGGACAGTTGCAACTCGAACGGGGGCAGACTCAAGATGCGATCGAGATTTGGACGCAAGCTGCTCAAATTTTCGAGCAAATTGATAGAAAGAACCAACTTTTTCAAGTTCAAATTAATCAAAGTCGGGCTTGGGAAATTCTCGGACTTTACCCCAGGGCTTGCAAAATGCTGTTAGCTTCTTTCAAGCTGGAAAACCAAACTTGCGAAGTTTCGGCAGCGGGTTTTGAAACTTTGAAAAATCAGCCAGTTTCCCTCGAACAAGTCCGGGCAATTCATGCTTTAGGGCGGGTATTGCGGGTTTTGGGACAACTGGAACGATCGCAGGATGTGCTGTCGGTTGGACTCGAAGCAGCCCAAAAATTAGGTGCTCGGCCAGAGGAGGCTGCAATTTATCTCAATCTGGGCAATACGGTACGGGCTAAAAGCAATAAACCTGGTTTGACACCCAAACAGCGGGCTGATTTGGAACGGTTAGCCCTAGAGTATTATGCTCGATCGACGGGGGCGATGCCAGAGCGATCGCTTTTACAAATTCAGGCGAAGTTAAACCAATTGAGTCTTTTAGTCGATCGCAAAGATTGGTCTGAAGCGGAGGTTTTGTGGCGTTCCATCGAACCTCAAGTCGCTCAATTTGGGTCGAACCGCGCCGGACTTTACGCTTACATTAATCTAGCTCAAAGCTTGATGAAATTAGCTCAGTCGCCTGCGAAAACTTTGAGTTTAAGCGATATTGACCAAATGCTCGATCGCTCTGTCGAACCAGCAAACAGTTTGGGCGATAAACGAATACAAGCTTATATTCTGGCAGCGAAAGGCAAACTATCGGAAATCCAACAGCAGTATCAGAAAGCGGAAAATTTCACAATTCAGGCTTTGAGTTTAGCGCCGGCGTTTCAATCTCCCGATATTGCTTACCAATTGTTTTGGCAACTTGGACGGATTCGGAAAGCTCAGGGAAATACAGAAGGGGCGATCGTTCAATATACTCAAGCTGTGAATCTACTGTCATCTCTGCGGGGCGATTTGGTAACAGTCAATCCCGAAGTGCAATTTTCGTTTCGGGAAAGTGCCGAACCGGTTTATCGGGAATTAGTCGGACTGCTTTTGCAAGAGGAATCTCCCAGTCAAGCTAAATTGAAACTAGCGCGCCAAACGGTGGAATCTTTGCAGTTGGCAGAATTGGACAACTTTTTTCGGGATGCTTGCGCTGATGCTAAACCAAAGTCGATCGAGGAAATTGATCCTACAGCGGCGGTGATTTATCCGATTATTTTGAGCGATCGTTTAGAGGTAATTTTATCGATTCCCGGCAAACCCCTGCGCCGCTACACTACTGTGAAGTCTCAAGCTGAATTGGAAACTGCCTTCAGACAAGCCAAAAATACCATCAGGCCTGCTTCTTTCCCCCGCAACAGGAGGCAACCGGTTGAACAGGTTTATGACTGGTTAATCCGTCCCGCAGAGGCGGATTTGACCGCCGCCGGGATTAAAACCCTGGTATTTGTGCTCGACGGTTACTTGCGGAATCTGCCGATGGCGGTGCTCCACGACGGTGAAAAGTTTTTGGTAGAAAAATACAGTATTGCTTTGGCGCCGGGATTGCAATTGCTGGCACCGAAACCGCTGAACAAAGTCAAGTTAAGAGTGCTTACCGCTGCCCTCTCCGAAGCGCGTCAAGGCTTCTCGGCTTTGCCGGGAGTGAAGGAGGAAATTCAACAAATTGCAGCCGAGATGCCGGCGAGTTCGCTGCTGAATGAAGATTTTGTCAGCGGGCGGTTGCACGATCGAATTAAAGCTTTGTCTTACCCGATCGTGCATTTGGCAACTCACGGTCAGTTTAGCTCGAACGCGGCGGATACTTTTATTGTGACTTGGGATCAGAAAGTGAATGTTAAGGAGTTCGATCGACTGCTGCGAGCCCGCACTGGGGAGAGACAACAGCCGATCGAACTTTTGGTTTTGAGTGCTTGCGAAACTGCTTCGGGGGATAACCGCGCGGCTTTGGGTTTGGCGGGGGCGGCAATTCGATCGGGTGCCCGCAGCACCGCCGCCACCCTTTGGCAAGTCAACGACGAATCGACAGCTATCTTTATGACTGAGTTTTACCGGCAGCTTGCTTCTTCTAAAACCAGCAAAGCTGAAGCCCTCCGCAACGCTCAATTAACTCTGTTGAAAAACCCACAGTATCAAAATCCCTATTTCTGGGCGCCTTTCGTGCTAGTGGGGAATTGGCAATAAGGCAGGCGATTTGGGATTTGAGATTGTGGATTTTAGATTGGGAAAGACTGATGCTCTATTCGTGTTGGTTTTTTGTTAAAGATTGTAAACTGTTAACGAGTGCTTTCTGCATCTAATATTTTTTCGAGGAGTCCCATGAAGCAACTTTTGATTGCTGAGCGCTTTTGCCTAATTGCCCACGTCTTGTCAATGGCTTTTGGATTGGCAGGGTTGCTGCTGATTTTACCCCGTCCCGAATTGGTGATGAGTTTGCCACCAGCAGGGCAAACGCTATTCCAGTGGGGGATGGCTGGGGGTGGAGTAGTTTATATCATCTTTGGTGCTGCAGCGGTTGCTCTCTATGCCTTGCGGACGTTGGGTTGGGGTGCAACTCTGGGTTTTTTAGTGCCTTCTGTGTTTTTGTCCTTGAGTAGCGAGTTGTTGGGAACGAGTACGGGTTTTCCCTTCGGCCACTACCACTATTTGAGCGGTTTGGGCTACAAAATTGCAGGGTTGGTTCCGTTTACAATTCCTCTGTCGTGGTTTTATCTGGGACTGGTTTCATACATAATTGCTCGCGCTGGAGTAGCTGGCGGTAAAGGTGAACTCAACTGGGTGCGCCAAATAGGGGCGATCGCCCTTGGTGCTTTGCTGCTAACAGCTTGGGATTTTGTACTAGATCCGGCGATGAGTCAAACTTCTGTGCCTTTTTGGGAGTTTGAGGAACTTGGGGCTTTCTTTGGGATGCCTTACCGCAATTTGGCTGGCTGGATGGGTACGGGGGCGCTATTTATGTCTGTAGCAGCTTTCTTGTGGAGAAAAACACCGATTAAATTAGAGCGATCGGAATTGGGTTTGCCCTTAATTGTTTATTTGGTAAACTTTGCTTTCGGAGCAATTATCACTGTAACTTCCTTGGATTCTCGGTTCTGGTTCCCGACATCGTTAGCGGTGCTTCTGGGTGTAGTTCCGGCGATCGCGTTAAGCTGGATCGCTAAACCCGCAACAGGTGACGTAACCGAAACAATGCCGTCTTTGGATACATCTGTTCTCACGGCTGAAATTCCACCTCAGCCGGTGGGCGTTTTGCGTAAGTGAGTTGCTAGTGAGCAACCCCGGCTGATTTAGCAAAAATTTACACTAAATTTTGAGCTAGTTTAAAAACCCGGTTTCTACAAGAAACCGGGTTTTTCAGTGGCGATTTTTTCATTCGCAATTCCTGTAATATGTTTGAGGTCAAAATTTTATTGAATTTTTTAAATTGATATCAGTTATCAAAAAAATCAACTGTAAATAAGCTCCCAACCCATATCCTAATAAGGTTCAGATAAGACCGATCCCCCCTAGCCCCCCTTAAAAAGGGGGGGACAAGAACTTACTCAAAGTCAACCCCTACTCCCCTTCTTAAGGGGGATTTAGGGGGATCTCCGGGGAATTAACAGTGTTAACTGAACCGTATTGACCCATATCCAGTCAGTCATTCCCAATTCTTCAATTCTTCAATAGTATGGTTTTGCTGATCGCCCCTCACCTCTTCTCCCAATCGCTGACAAGTATCATCCCTGTCGCACTCTTGCTACTGCAATTGCCCGCCGCCGCAATTCTGATGTCGCGTCTGATTAAAGGCCCATCGCGCATCCCGCCCCTGGAACCGGATTCGCCGACGCTGGATTTGTTAGGTTCTTGTACTGCGGTAGTACCGACTTTGAACGAAGCCGATCGAATTGCGCCTTGTTTGGAAGGATTGAGCCGCCAAAGTTACGAACTCCGAGAAGCGATCGTCGTTGACAGCTATTCGGTAGACGGAACCGGAGATTTAGTCAAAGCAGCAGCAGAAAAAGACCCCCGGTTTCGCTTGATTAACGACGATCCGCTGCCGGCGGGTTGGGTAGGGCGTCCCTGGGCTTTGCACACGGGTTTTTTGGCAAGTTCCCAGAAGTGCGAGTGGATTTTGGGGATAGATGCGGATACTGTGCCGCATCCGGGTTTGATTGCGAGTTTGCTGAAGACGGCGGCTGCTGGAAATTACGATTTGATTTCGCTGTCGCCGCAGTTTATCCTCAAGTATCCGGGGGAGTTGTGGCTGCAACCTGCTTTGTTAATGACTTTGGTTTATCGCTTCGGGCCGACGGGCACTGGCGGGGATGTGCCGGAACGGGTGATGGCGAACGGTCAGTGTTTCTTGTGTAAGCGCGAGGTTTTGGTGGCATTGGGGGGCTATGAGGTCGCGAGGGGTTCGTTTTGCGATGATGTGACTTTGGCTCGCTATGCGGCTGCTAAGGGCTTTAAGGTGGGCTTTTTGGATGGGGCTAAGGTGTTGAAGGTGCGGATGTATGAGGGGGCGATCGAGACTTGGAATGAATGGGGTCGATCGCTCGATTTGAAAGATGCTGCTTCGGGCGGTCAAATCTGGGGCGATTTGTGGCTGTTGCTGGCGGTTCAAGGTTTGCCGGTGCCGATTGTGTTGTGCTATTTGCTGTTTGGTTCGTTGCCGCCGGTTGGTGTATTTCCGCACTTTTGGCTGTTGGGATTGAATGTATTTTTGGTTGCTGTGCGATCGGCTTTGTGTTTCGCGATCGCTCCTTCCTACGATACAACTGGGGCATCGGGTAAATGGCTGTTTTGGCTGTCACCTTTGGCCGATCCGCTGGCGTTTTTGCGAATTCTAATTTCTGCTTTAAATCAGCCTACTCAGTGGCGCGGCCGGAAGTATGAATAATCGTTAAATTTTTGCTAGACCTTTTAAAATTGGTAGAAGTGCGATCGCCCTTTTGTATCGAAGGGGCGATCGTACTTTTCTTGATTTCCTAAATCAGCAGGAAATTAGCAGATGTAATCGCATTGGCACTCACTCCAATCATTACACCTAACTCTTCCCCTGTCAAGAGATTCTTGATGAGAGTTCCCTGAGTATTTTGAGTTATTTCTAACTGACCAAAACTCAAACCTCCGGTTAGTGCGATCGAATCTTGACCGATTGTAAAATCAGCAATAACATCAAATCCTTGACCAGCTTTTAAGGCAAAGATATCGTTGCCGCTACCGCCAATCAAACTATCATTTCCCACGCCTCCGTCAAGGAGATCGTCGCCTTTCCCACCCGTGAGAGTATCATTACCTTGACTACCAAGGATGATGTCGTTACCTTTGCCTCCATATAAAACGTCATTATCCTTGCCGCCATCGATGAAGTCATTATCCTTGCCACCATAAAGGATGTCATTGCCTTTGCCGCCATATAACGAGTCATTGCCTTTGCCTCCGAAGATTAAATCGTTGCCCGACTCGCCAAGAACGATGTCGTTTCCTTCTTCTCCATAGAGGATGTCGTCACCTTTGCCTCCGGTGATGAAGTCGTTGCCTTGATTGCCATTAAAGATGTCGTTGCCGGCACCACCATATAAGTTGTCATCCCCGGATTGGCCATCAAATATATTGCCGTTGTTAGTGCCGAGAAATTCATCGTTTTGGGCAGTGCCTCTTTGAATTCCCGATACACCAAGTATGGTGTTTTCAACTGCATTGGGTTGGTTTAAAGTTGGTGTCGGAGTTGGTGTTCCCGATGGGGTCGGTGTTCCCGATGGGGTCGGTGTTCCCGATGGGGTCGGTGTTAACGATGGGGTCGGTGTTAACGATGGGGTCGGTGTTAACGATGGGGTCGGTGTTAACGATGGGGTCGGTGTTCCCGATGGGGTCGGTGTTCCCGATGGGGTCGGTGTTCCCGATGGGGTCGGTGTTCCCGTTGGCGTTGGTGTTCCCGATGGCGTCGGTGTTAACGATGGCGTCGGTGTTAACGATGGCGTCGGTGTTAACGATGGTGTCGGTGTTGCCGTTGGTGTCGGTGTTGCCGTTGGTGTCGGTGTTGCCGTTGGTGTCGGTGTTCCCGATGGGGTCGGTGTTCCCGATGGTGTCGGTGTTGCCGATGGTGTCGGTGTTACCGATGGTGTCGGTGAGGGCGCGGGTACAGGTGCAGTATCGTTGTCGGTGATGGTGAAACTACCTGTGGTAGTGGTTCCTAATTGAAGGCCTGCCGATGGATTGCTAATGGTGAGGTTGGCAGTTTCCTCAATTTCGGCGATTTGGTCGTCGGTAATGGTGAAGGTGACTTGTCCGCTGGTGGCGCCATTAGCGATGGTTATTTGGGTGGGAATGGTGCCGGTGAAATCAGCAGCCGTGGCAACTCCTGTTAAGGCGAGGTCAACGGTTTGGTTGCCGGCTACAGGTGCGGCGGCGGTGGCTGTGACGGTGATGCTGGTTGTGCCGGCTTCGGTGCCGGTGGTGGGAGTAACAGAGAGGTTGACCTTGGGGAAGTCGTTGTCAGTAATCGCAATATTTTGACTGGTGTTGGCTCCCAACAATATCCCAGC
>NZ_JAUBPU010000051.1:0-1897 GCF_036700885.1 Microcoleus sp. S13_B4 | reverse complement strand
TTTAGTTTCTCCACTGGGAATGGTGATGGTTGTGCCGCTGAGGTTGTAGTCGCCGGAGGTTATACCTGTTCCTGCTATGCCTAAGTCAACGGTTTGAGGGCTTGTAACGGCACTCTCAGCGGTGGCGGTGACGGTGATGGCGGTTGTTCCTACTTCTGTGCCAGTGTTACTGCTGACTAAGAGGTTGACGGGGGGGCTGCCTAAAATCGTACCGTAAACATCGTTATTGTCTTGGCTGCTGCCGACACCGTTGGCGGGGGTGGTGGCAGCGGGAGTGCCAGCTTGGTTGGCTGCGGTGTTGCCGGTGAAAGTTGCTCCCAATGACTTGACAGTAGGTAGCGCAGTCGGCATTCCCTGATTGTTGCCGTTGGTGTTGGTGAGAGAACGCATGGCAAAAATTGCCCCACCTTTGCCTTGACCGGGGTTGTTACCCGTGCCACCTGTAGCAGTGTTGCCGATAAATGTGGTGTTGTTAAGGATGAGAGTACCTTGACGGATGAATACTGCACCCCCCATACCCGCACCGCCGCCGCCGTCGCTGTCGCCGATGCCGGGGGCGGTGGTGACGGGGTTGCCACCGCCACCACCGCCACCACCGATGCCGCCGATGCCGCCGATGCCGTTGCTGCCGCCGACGCTGTCGCCACCGCCGCCGCCACCGCCGCCGCCGCCGTAGCCGCCGTTGCCGCCGATGCCGCCGCCGTTGCCCTGGCCGGCACCGCCGCCGCCGCCGAAGCCGCCGTTGCCACCGTAGCCGAAGCCGCCGTTGCCGCCGGCGCTGGTGCTGCCGCCGACGCCGTTGCCGTAGCCGCCGATGCCGTAGCCGCCACCGCCGCCGAAGCCGCCGTTGCCACCGATGGCGTTGCCACCGATGCCTTGGCTGCCGAAGACGCTGCCGCCGCGGGCGTTGCCGCCGAAGCCGCCGAAGCCGCCGTTGCCGCCGCGGCCGAAGCCGCCGCCCTTGCCGCCGCCGCCGATGCCGATGCCGCCAGCGCCGCCGAAGCCGCCGTTGCCGGCGATGGCGTTGCCACCGGCGGCGTAGCTGTTGTTAGCGCCACCGGCGGTGGCACCGTCATTAGCCGGATTGAAAGGCACAAAATAAGCACTGCCACCTCTGCCACCGCTACCGTCTCCACCAATGGCAGAGTTATTAGAAAAGGTGACAGAATTCAGGCTGACTGTGCCGTTATAAACAAACAAGCCACCCCCCATACCTGCACCCCCACCACTACCAGGACCGCCCAGGGCGCGACCCCCGCTAATGGTCATGTTGGTGAAACTGACGATTCCAGACTTCACAAAGAAGGGGCGAACGTCAGGCGAAGGACTAACGTTATCTCCGCTGACGGTGAAACCGCCACCAATAAAAGCAATATTGCTATCGATTAGCTGATTCGGCCTTCCTGTCGTGACACCTGTGGTGAGGGTAATGGTGTCATCCCCTGGTGCGACATTCGCATCTAAAATTGCTTTGCTTAAAGTGCCTGCTACAGTGCCAGTGCCATCATCGCTTGCCTCTGTGACATCAAAGTTAGCCAGTGTATAGTCATAATCTTCCATCGCCTGCCGATTAAACGGCACGGTGGATTCAATCTGGCCCGTTACTATTTCTAAATCCCAGTCGCCGCCTTTAACTGCATTTCCCGTCAAGTCGTTAGAGGCTGCGACATCTGCACCTGTGAGTTCACTCAATCGCTTGACAAAATTATTGCCAGTTTCTGTGGCGGCTACATCGCATCCATAAAGTAGGATATCTCCGTTCTCTGTCAGAGCATTTCCCCACTGTTTTAGCTGAGTGTTGAAATTTTCGAGGTCATTCCCATTGGGAGCGTGTCACTTTTGCGCTAAGTATAAATACTTAATAAGAGGAAAATAGTGGCTTTGAGCCATTGTTGAG
>NZ_JAUBPU010000050.1:0-45173 GCF_036700885.1 Microcoleus sp. S13_B4 | reverse complement strand
TTTTTTGGCTAAAATCAAGTTCTTTCCACTCAGCACAAAGGCTGGTTTTTTTCCCTTGACATTTTTCTCGTTGTTTGCGATATTGAGTATTAGCTCTCGCCTTGACTCTCTATCTTAATTTTTTGACGAGGTTAATAGTGCTTTAAGCTTTCAAACTATTCTTTTTTCTAGGTTCAGTTTTTTGCCTTTAGTTCGCGGTTGTTTGAACCGCTTCTCTTCTGGCGCTTTATTAATGTATCAACTCTCCCCAGGGTTGTCAAGCGTTTTGCGAAAATTTTTTTGACTTTTTTTTGAACCTATACACACCAAGGCTTTTGGCTCTTTGTTTCCCATCCTGCCTCCGCTGGCTGACTCCTCTTTTAACTATGGGGTCTTTTTTTTTTGCAAGATGGGACTTTTGGGGGGAGTATCTACCGCGCATGGGTAGAAGAACTCCGTGGTTCAACATGATGGGGGTTACTTCGAGTATGGGTAAGGCACAGTTAGAATGTAAGGTGTAAGGTGTAAGGCTGCATCATGGGTTAGGATGGCAGAATCAGGCTAGTGCATGAGTCATATATATTAAGTGGTATCTGCATTTCTTGGACTTTACTGAGGGAAGTTCGGGTCTCAGATTGAGCCGATCGCCCTTAACAATTCCTCTGAGTCAAAATCCAGAAGTTGACACGACACGGTACTCTAACCCTGATTCAAACTCCCAGGAATCGATGCCAACAAATACAGTCTCCTGAATTACAGCAACCCCAAAATACCTTCAGTTACGCCAGTTATGACCCTTTGATGATCGAGCGCGAGTTGGTCTCCTCAACATCTACATCTAAAAAGTGCAAGTGACTCTCTTCCTCAGTATTGACAGCAATCACCAAACCTCTATTCCCCCAAGGAGCGATCGCCCGCGGTGAGGCGGGGCTGCTAAAACTGCCTACTTGAATCCCTTGACTGTTTAACACTTCTATCTGCCCCCCAACATCTGCCAACACCCATCCCCAATTAGCCACACAAGCAGACACGGGCAAACTTTCAAGGGGAATTCGCGCTACCTTGAGGGGCCACAATTTCATCAACAGCACCGCCGCTTTACCACCTTGGGGAATTCCCAGCAAAGTATAAGGCTCAGGTGTCAACAGCATCTGTCCGACGCTGGCAGACAACCGCACAGAACCCACCGGCGTGCCGCGGCGAGTGTAAACTCTAAAAATAGTTTGGGGATTTTTTGGTTCGTTGTCCGGCCAAACTGCTAAGACGTGTCGCCGATCCAAAAACATTAATTCTGGTAAATAGTGTTCTGGTAACGGCACAGTAGCGATCAGCTTCAGCGCTTTTTTCTGATCGCCCGCAGTGCTGTTCCCAGCTAAAGAATAAAAACGCAGTTCGCCGGGAACCGCTACTGTCAACCAGTTGGCGTGAGAGTCTACAGCAGCTTTAAAAGCATCTGGGCCTTGCCTCAAACCCATATCCAGCAAACATTGAGGCTCCCAAGAGCGCTCATTGAGCCAGTAAAGTGTTTGCGGAGTGAGAACGCAGCAGCCGTGGGAACTCGGTAAAATGCCACGCACAATTTCCGCCATTAATGAAATAGAAGTAGACATTTCTCCTGTAACTAGCTGTTTTCCCGGCTGAGACCAAACCTTGACCTCTGTACCTACAGCAGCATATAGATACGTTTCAGTGGCAATTAAAGCGGTCAACGGTGCAGGAAGTATCAGTGGCTTTGGCTGCGAAAGCGAATAGCGCACAGTCCCAAGTAAATTAATAGCCGACTGTGAAGCTTTTTCCTCTTCAACTTCCAGCAAAGAGTCAGTTTCCGACTCCAGACTTTTATCACCACTGGTTGTGGGGCTTTCCCACGGAATAATGCAGTCGCCCAATTGCCTAACAGCGGGGTCGTACATGATCAGTCGCAGAGCTTGAGCCATTTGGGAAGCACTGGCAAAACGCCGGGCTGGCAGCTTTTCTAAAGATTTTTTAACTATTGCTTGCAAAGGTTCGGGGATGGCGTCGGGAAATTGCAAACGTTGATTCAGGTGCGCCCACCTCAAGTCTCCGGGGGTTCCCCCGAAAGGGCGGTAGCCCATGAGCAATTCAAACAGCAGAATTCCTACTGCATATATATCTGACATCGGGGAAAAAAGACCGTAAAACCGCTCAGGGGCCATGTAAGCGGGGGAACCTACGGTAGCGTCGGGAGAAAGTTCTTGGTGGAGGCGAGTGGTACCAATTTCTGGCAGCCGACGCGCGATGCCAAAGTCAGACAGTCGGGGCGACCAACCTTTTGCCCCTAAAGTGAGGAGGATATTTTCGGGTTTGATGTCGCAGTGAACTACGCCTCGCCGGTGGGCGTAGTCTAAGCCGGCTAAAACTTCCATGACTAGCTGCAAACCTTCAAGCAGACGCAAGGGGCGGTCTTGTTTGAGCAGGTTGCGGAGGGTTCCTCCCTCGCAGTAGTCCATAACCAAGTACCTGCCTGTAGCTGTGTGTTCTAGAGCTCGGCAGGTAACAATATTCGGGTGCTGCAAGGTGATCAGAAACCACAGCTCTCGCAAGAATTCGCTAGTTGGGGCTTTTTGATGACTAAGTTCTTTGAGAGCAACCAGTTGGCTGGTGAGGCGGGAGTCCTGGGCGGGAGCTTCTCGAACGCTGGCACAAAAGACTCGACCAAATTGTCCTTGTCCGACTAGCCCTAAAATGCGGTACTTAGAATGTTGCATCGGTCTAATTATAGAAAAAGCTTGAGCTAGTATTAAAATATGTAAATAATTCTGACAATAATTCAAATTTTTGAATCGCTCGCCAGGTACAGCCTATGTTATCTCAGGTTCATTCTCCGCCTCCTTGAGAGCGATCGCACACTCGCACCTACTAAAATCCTTGAAATTAGGAATCACTATCAATCTTGCCGAATGCCGGTACCCGCTCGGGAACTACCCGTGGCTGCTATTTTAGTCGATCGCGACTATTACAGTTTTTTCAATGCCATCCAGAAAGTATCTAAGGTTTTAGCTTTTCAAGGCTAAGCTGGGGAATCGGGGCGAGCGAACAGCGATATGACCAAAACAGAAGTGTGGTTATGCCATAGGGGTTAGAGAGCCAGAAGCCCATGCTGTCGTCAAGGCATCTTAACCTTTTTGAGTGTTAGCCAAATTTTTTTGCGCTTTGAATAAGTTGATCGTAACTTGCTAAATAGTGAACTTGACAGGAGCAAACATCAATATGGTTAAAATTATTAAACTCGATCCAATTGCGGAGGAAATAGCAGTTGAAACCCGATCAAATATCCTGTCGGCCTTACTTTCCAAAGACTTAGACGTTCTCAAGGAATGCGGGGGGCGGGGAATGTGCGCTACCTGCCATGTTTACATTAAAGAAGGCATGGAAGGCTTGTCCCACATGAACCGCCGCGAGAAAAGGACGTTGGAAGTCATTACTACGGCTAAAGCCAATTCGCGACTTGCTTGTCAGGCTCAAATTATGGGCGAGGGTGTGGTTGTACAGTTGCCTGCGGGGATGTACATTAATGCTATTGAAAATGTCGAAGCTCTGATCGGCCGCCGGGCCCAGCAAGATTTATTACACCCCATTACGGGTCAAGTAGTTGTAGAATCAGGAAAGTTAATTACTCGTTCTATTGTTACACAGCTTAATGAAACCCGCTTTCAAGTAGGACAATATTTAGTTCGGACTAAAGAAGCTTAAAACTGATATGTTTGTATTTTAGTAGTAGAGAAAAATCTATGTTGAGCCAACTTGCGCGTTTGAGCACGGAAGCAGACGGACGCTACGCCAGTGCAGAAGAACTCCAATTTTTGAAAGACTACTTTCAGTCTTTGAATCACCGGATGAGTGCTTATAAAAAACTTCAAGCCTCTGAAACAGAAATTATGCGGCAAGTGGAAGCACAAATGCAGTCTCTAGATCCTAGTTTATTTCGGCGGGGGGCTAACGATGTGACTGAAAAGTGCCGTGGAGATATTGTGCGGGTGTTGAGGCATTCGGCGGCAGCACTATTGATTAATGATACGGAACGATTGCGCGATCGGCTACTACTTTGGTTGCAAACTATTTTAGGCGCTGTTCAAGTTAGAAATAGTGCAACTGTGACCTACGATGTGATGAAAAAGGTTCTCAAACAATATCTCACGGTGGAAGAAAGGAACCTATTTTTTCCGATTCTGGACATCAACCGCACTTTACTAGGCAAATAATCAAGGGGGTTGACAAGTTAACGCCGATAAACTGTGCCGTTAGGAAGAGTGGCTCCAATTAACTTGGCTCCCGTCAAATCTGCCTCAGTGAGAATGGCTCCCCGGAGGTTGGCTCCTGTCAAGTCAGCTTTCTGCAAGTTGGCTTTACTCAGGTTAGCTTTGCTCAAGTTAATTTCATGCAGGCAAGAATTAGAAAGGTCGGCATTGAGCAGGTAGGCTAGACTCAAGTTGGCTTTGCTGAGGTTGGCCCCGCTCAAGTTAGCTTCCATCAGATAAGCACCGCTCAAGTTGGCTTCGTTCAACAATGCCTCTGCCATATTAATTCCAGTTAAAAGTTTGCGGCTCAAGTCTACACCGCTGAGGTCTGCCCCGCTGAGGTTAATACCGCTTAAGTGGCTGCCATTCAAAGTAATGTTTCTCAGATAGGTTTTGCTGAGGTCTGCTTTGCACAAATTGGCTCTATCCAAGCAAGCTTCGCTAAGGTCTGATCCAATCAAGCACGCGCCGTTTAAATAGGCTTGAGTGAGGTTAGCTCGCCTGAGATTAGCTTTCAACAGGTTGGCTTTGCTGAGGTTAGCACGGGTTAAGTTGGCTCCGGCTAGGTTGGCTTTGGATAATTCGGCTCCGGTAAGCTGTGCTTCGGTCAAGTCTGCCTCTTTCAGACTCGCTAGACTTAAGTAAGCATCTTTGAAGTTTGCCCCGTTGAGATTGGCTTTAATCAGATAGGCTTTACTGAGATTGGCCTCGGTGAGAACGGCTTTGGTCAGATTAGCGGCGCTCATATCTGCACCTATGAGATTAGCATGGGGAAGATTTGCTCCGGTCAGGTTTGCCCAATTCAGATGAGAGCCTGCTAGGTTGGCGCCGGTGAGATTAGCACCGATGAGATTGGCGCCGCTCAGACTGGCTGCCATGAGGTTGGCGCCGGTGAGATTGGCTCCGCTGAGGTCAGCTTTACTGAGATTGGCTCGGCTCAGATGGGCTTTGGTGAGGTCGGCCCCGCTGAGGTTGGCACCGATTAAATAGGGTCGTTGCTGGTGTTGGTTGAGATTTGCCAAAATTAGAGTTGGGGCATCGCTGGAACGGTATAAATCGATCGGACTCAACACAATGCCGCGCAGATTGGCCAGTCTAAAATCTCTTTCGCCGGCTGCATATCGAGTTAGAAGTTCATTGGCGTCCATTAAGTTCTAGCAAAATGTTTTAGGTTTTGATTGCTTTTAAATTTTATGAGTTTCTAGAGTAAGTTATGAAGTTTATAGCTGCTAGTTATAATCTGGTTTTATGTGAATTGCTAAAACCAGATTTTTTAACTCAGGAGCTTTTTTATAATTTAACTCACAGTTTTGATGATACGGTCGATAATATGGGTGCGAAACAATCGATTTGACAGCTCTTAGCAACAAAGTAATAGCTGTCAAATCAGTCACTTTTGTTGAAAAAGTTGGCTGAGAATAGCTTCATGGTCTTTTCCTTCTTCGACCATAGAATCCCCCGGTTGTAGGCGATCGCGCAGCCCTAAAATAAATCGGTTGCAGTCCGAACCCAATGATTCGCAGGATGTTTGCAGACAGTGAAGTTCTCGACCCGTAAGCTGACTAAAGAACGCACTTAAAATACCTGCTTCTAAAAAACAGGCGGGTCGCTTAGACTTGGGTGCGGTTTTAGCAAAAAGAGAGTTAGCAATTTTTACTATTAAAAATCCATGTTCGGAATAGCTGGGGTCGAACTCAAATGTTCCCCATCCATGAGTTTTCCAACACTGCTGCAAGGACTGAAGAAATTCTACCATTTCCATTTCAGAAACTGGCTGACCGTAGTATTCGCTGACTTCTTCGCAAAAACGCACGTAGAAGTTTTTACCCCACCAGCGACCGCAGTTGAAAAGCACGAGGCGGGAGGCTTGGCCTGTTTCTTGTTCTAAGCCGATATAAATGGCTTGAATCAGTGTTTCTGGGAGTGCTAAGAGCCGATCGCCCCGGCGGTTTTCCAGGAGGCCGAGTTCGAGGTCGCCTCGGACGTAGGCATCGCTGGCAAAGTAGTTTCCAGGGAGTCGGGGCTGTTTGAGTAAGTCGGCAATATTAATCATCGGAAATTGGGAATGGGGAATCGGGAATTGGAAATTGGGAGGAAAGCTGATTATTTCTTACTTTGGTCAATAATAATTGACTGTGCTTGGTCGAAAAATGGTTGCAATATAGCCCGGGCTTGCTCGGAAAGCAATTCTTTTAAACGAGTTTGCAGCAGATTGCAAACAGTTGCTTCGATATTGTGAGTTTGGTGGGCTTCGACTATGCCGGAAAGCCAGTCTACAAGGCGCTGTTCGAGAAAATTTTGATCGTTCAGCAGCATAGCCATAGCGCAGTACCGCAAGACTAACACCCAGTGTTTGAGCGATCGTTCTAAGGTTTCTTGTTTTTCGTCGGGGAATGTTTCTTGTAGTTTGTTGGCTACTGGTTGGAAGATACTTGCTTCCTTCTCTCGCAAAAATTCGTAAATTTTTAAGCGCTGGACAAGGGTTACAGCTTGACGCTTAAAAGCTAGGAGTTCTTCGCCTTTTAAAAAGCGGTTTTCTGCCTGATCCAGCAGCGCCTCAATCTCTGGGTGCATGATTTTAATTAAGTGGTAATCGGTAATTGATAAAAGGAAGGAAGTTCGGGAACGAGCAATGTACGGGATTTAACAGATTTAACTAATGGATTTTGAAGGATGAGGAAAGAGGGGTGAGGGAAGATGGATGAGGGATTGCCCTATTTTTTATTTTCCATTCCCTACACAGATTAAAACAGGTCGAATAGGTCATCTATGGTGACTTCTGCTTGTTCAGAAATAGAAATTACTGGCAAGGGTGGGGGTAAGGGTAGGGCACCTACTTCCGGAATTCCTTCCCAAGAAATAGCTTGAAAAAAGTCTGCTACTGGCTGGGTTAAACTCAGAAGTTGACCGGGGGTCGAGCCATTTGGGGTTTCTAAAGATTTTCCCAGCCAATTATAGTGACCAAAGAATTCTTGGACAGATTGGTCCAACCATGAAGTTTGACTTTTCATCTTTCTTCCTGCCTGGAGAAATCCACCATCGCACTTTCGATCGCGAAATTGGTGGGAGGAAAGGCAGGGCAGGGGATGTGCCTTTCCAGGTTGTTTACCGCAATATTTCACCGTGTTGCAGTCGATTTTGAATATCGCGGGCGTTGGCACCTTCGTTGAGCCAGAATGCTGCTGCATCAATTTTATCTGGGTTGCCAAGCAGGAACTTGCAATAGGTTTCTCCCATTGAGTAACATTGGAGTTCTATGCAGCTCAGAGGCTTTTTGACTAAAGAGCCGAAGAAACCGGCGAACAAACCAGCGTATAGGTGACAAACGGGTTTGCCTACGTCCCCCAATGTGCGAGCAACTGCTGAGTCAAAGAGGTTGATGAAGATGCAGCCGTGTTTGCGATCGCTCATGTCCACTTCCCAGCGACCCCAACCTTGAGCCGTGAAAGGCCACCACCAAGTTTCTAGCAGAAACATGAGATTTGACTGGCGAATGTTCTGGCTGTATTCGGCACTAAACCATTTTTGAAAAAATTCGGAATCTTGGAGTCCCCACTGGCAACCAATAGTATACATGATGACAGAGGACGCGGGGCCGACTTCTTCTTCGAGCCCCTCCACCAAACCGATAATGAAGTCTTCGCTGGTAAAAATGTTGCGCGACTCATTCCAGTCGTCAATTGTACCCATCTGGCGATCGAAGGCAAAAAAATCCTGAAACCTATAGTGGCTGTGAGTTGTAGGATGCTTTTGCTTCAGTAGCGATTCGCTGTGAGGGGAGATTTCTTTTTTGGCGGTAGAGACCATTGGCGGGTTATTCCTTTTTGGTGTAGTTTGGTGAAAATGAGAGTCAAATAGACTGGCCTGTGTATCCAATTTAACTTTATTTTTCTAAAGGCAGGTACAGGGTATAATTTTTTACTGCAATATAAAAATTAAAAATTCTAGGATGCTAAATTTGGGGGCTTGTTGGGAGTTCTGCCTTCGGACAACTGCTCTCTGAGTGCTAGCAAAAGTGGGTATAACCTTAAACGGCTATGTGTTATCGTTTTGTGCAAGCTGTCCAGTATATATATAGGGCATATGGGGATGAAAAATCACGCTTGTATTGCAATAGGCATCAATCAATATCAGTTACTCCAGCCTTTGAGTTATGCCCAAGAGGATGCAGAGGCCCTGTACGGTTTTTTGACTGAGGAGGCGGGTTTTGCGCCGGATGGATGTCTGCTGATGACCGATAACTCGCCGTCGCTGTGGGGTCAATCTACATATCCAAATCGGGAAAATATTCTGAGATTGACCCAAAGCCTCTGTGCGGAACATGTGCAACAGGGAGATTTACTCTGGTGTTTTTTTAGTGGCTACGGTGTCAGCTATGAAGGTAAGGATTATTTGATGCCGGTTGACGGCAATCCGGCTGACATTCAGGGTACGGGGATTCCAGTAGAGTTGCTGTTGAATACTCTGAAAAACGCTCCTACGGAAACGGTATTGGTGCTGGTTGATATGAACCGCAGCCAGATTGTGAAAGCGGGGGAAACGATCGGCTCTCAAACGGTCGAGCTGGCGCGGGAACTGGAAATCCCGACGGTGCTTTCTTCCCGGCCGAATCAAGTTTCGCGGGAAACTTCGGCTTTGCGTCAGGGGTTTTTTACGACGGCGCTTTTGGAGGGGCTACGATCGGGACAGTGCATGACAATTAAGGGTTTAGACCGTTTTTTGAGCGATCGACTGCCGGAGCTGTGTGACCACCATTTGCGTCCGAAACAAGAACCTTTGATGGTGGTGAATCCTCCGGGAAAGGCTAATTTGGTGATTTTGCCGGATGCTTCAGGGGTACCAACTGCTGCGTTGGCCGGACGCAACGGCAATATGACGGTTGGTACGGGTGATGGTTTTGATCGCCCGCAAATGGCGACGGCTACGGGTCGAATGGATCTGCCTCCGGCAGTTCGCAACGCTCAGGATTCGTCGGTTGAGGTGGCACCTGTGTCGCAGCCAAATGCTGTGGCCCCTGCTGATCGGGGGGGCGATCAGCCGAACTTGCAAAAGCCGGAGGATGAGCATAACGGGGGCTCGGATAAGTCATTTTTGCAGCAGCTAGTTTTGTGGAGTTCAGCTACGGCTTTGGTGCTGCTGTTGGGTGTTTTTGTGACCAACAAATCAATTTTTATTGGTCAGCAGGAGGGAGATCCTCGATCGCCTGCGAAAAATGCCCAAAACTCTGGATCTCAAAAATTTACTGGTACTGGGGGGTCGCAGAACCAACCGCGGGCGGTGCAAGCAGGGGCTGGAACCAAGCAGCCACCATCCAGCCAGCAGGTGTGGGCTGAGGCGAAAACTTTCCTCAAGGATGGTTCGGCTTCTAGTTTTAATAAAGCAGTGGTTAAGGCTCGAACGATTCCGGCTAGCGATCCGCTCTACCCGCAGGCTCAGCAGGATATTGAGCGCTGGAGTTTGACAATTTTGGATATAGCTAACGGGCGGGCGGCTCGGGGCGATTTCCAGGGGGCGATCGGGGCGGCTAAATTGATGCCTGATGTCAATCAGCCTGTTTACAATCAGTCGAAACAGGCGATCGCTCAGTGGCAGGAGCTATCCAAAGACCAGGATGTAAATGCTGCTTTGCTATCGGCTGCTAAGGGTCAAATTAAGCGGGGGGTTGCCTCTTCTTACAGTAAAGGCATCCAGCAAGCTAATAAAATAGAAGCCGGTCAGCCTAAGTATGAAGAAGCTCAACAGTTAATGGGAGAGTGGAGCGAAAGTATTCTCAAAATTGCTCAGTTGCGCGGCTCTCAAGGAAAGCTGAAAGAGGCAGTTGAAGCTGCTTCGCTGGTGCCGTCGGGTACTAAGAGTTATCAGCGGGCTCAGAAGGAGATCGCCAATTGGAAAACTAAGCTGCAACGCCCGAAAAAAGGTTGATTTAGTTGATAATTTCTCGGTTTCCCACCGGGAAATTATCTTAGTGACTGACCAACAGGGGTCGTTCGCTCGATCGATACCTCTTGATACTGCAAAAAAAGACCTACATACCGATAATTTAAAACCAATAATTTTTTTTATTTACCATTTCCCCTCCCCAGCTTCTGCGCGAGGGGATTTTATATGCTCCTTGGTCGGTTTGTTTTTGTAGAGTGAAAGATATCGTATGAGCTGTTAATTCTGGTTGCATAATAGTGGCATAATTTGGATGTTCTTTTGTGGATGGAATCATGAGACCGAAGGCGTGTATTTTAGAATGCCTAACCCTACTCACCACAATAATTCTCACATTGTGCAACGCCTATCAATTAATATCTTTAATTAACGTCCAGAGTTCCCTTAACTACCGGGTCTACCGTCAAATATGAGTTTTTTTGACCATAAAAATGGCTGTAAATATATATATTTTAAATTATAAATAAGTTCTAACTAAGTTAATTATAAGGCAACTTAAAACAGTTAACTTTTCTATTTCATCACGTAGGCTTATCAGCTTAATCTAGAGTTGATTTTAACTGGAGTGACCAGCCAATAGGGATATATAGAATTGCTATCTAAGGCAAATGGCTAAGGCAAAATCGCCTTAAAAAATCGGGTAGGCAGAGTTAATTCTTTTTATCCCTCTTTGTGAGCTATTAGGGGCGCTCGACGGATGGAAGACTGTTTAAACTGGTTCGGTTTTAAAATTATTAGCAGTGACCGATCTGTTATGAATTATACAAAATAAGCCGTTACTGGGTATTCTCGCGTCGGAGCGATCGCCCCCAATGAATTCAGGAAACAGATTTACCCCCACACAGCACAAAATATCTGGATTCGCAAGCTACAAGTCTTCGTTGGCAAGGATCTCGCAAAGCTGCCTTAATTAACACAAATAAGGGGTTTGTAAGAAAATCCAAAAAATATTTCCTTGACAAACAAGAATAAAAACTTGCTCGCTTATTGTAGCCCCGGTAACAACACGTATGCCTGAAGTTATAGTCCACAGCCAAGTCTACGGGAGGATCTAAATCAATAGGGTGATGTGGCAGTGTCTGGGTGTTAAGAGGGGCGATCGAAGAGGAATGTTCCAGCGATCGCTTTCCAATCGGGGAGTCTAAAACCTAGGAAGGGAAGGAGTTGGAGACAATGCTGAACTTTTTGAGTTCAGGAAAGTAGCGTTAGCACTAAACTCTGCCGTATTGTGGAAATCGAGCCAAATTTGTAACAGTTCTTAACTATAAATAATTCTGCCAAAACTGCTAGCATAGTGACACTTTTGCTAGCAAAAACAGATAAAGTAAATAAAGTTGGCTAGCTCTAGAGGCCCCGATCCCCATCCTGGGGAAGTTGAATCAATTTGATTCATACCAAGTGGTTTTAGAGTTACAATCGGAACCAAAGCATCGCTATTTAACTGAGTTCTTTACTTACTTTTACTTTCAGCTATGAACGTGGATTTTATCAAAGCCCAAGTCAGGTTGCTACAGGGTGCAAGTTCATCGGAGCGAGAAACCCTTATTAAAAACATCGGCGTCTGTGCTGGCGTGATCCGACCCGGAGAGTACGTGACTCCGCAACGGAAGCACGCCATCACTCTTTGGCTCCAAACAAATGCGGTTCGCCTCAGGCTTCCCCAACTTCCTCTGGACTTATCCGGCCAAAAGCCTTAACAGGGAAGTAATCAAGAGGTAGCGACAGAATCAAAGAAATTAGTCAATCTTACCTAAAAGTGCTTTTTTATTGAGCTGTACAGGATCAATGAAACACGATTAAGATTGAAAAAATGTTTGTAGGGAAAGTTGGGCTCGAAAACACGCCTGTGGACAAGAAGCGGCCGACCGCCTTGGTAGAAGCAGGAAGTGAGCGTCAAACCTGCTCTAAAAGTAGATTTGACTAAGTTTCACAGAACGGATTATTGTGCACAACTATAACCTGGGTTATTTGCTTTTAGATTTGAGATTCACGATTTAGCTCGTATTGGATAAATAGGCTATTTGTGGATCGCCTGAAAAATTATCCTATTCAATAGGTATAACTAATTACAGGGGCAGTCATTGAGCTGCCCTTACTTTTGAACCCGAGGGAAAACGCTGCAAGTTACAATAAACGCATCTACTTAGAGATAGAGTTTAGGTAAACTCTCATGTAAGCTGCAGCGCCTCTATATTATCTGTTATGTTCGACACGGGGAGAGGGGGAGAGGATTTGACGAGCTTTAAAAGGGAACTAATATCATCAAACAGAACGAGTTATTACAATTAACTTGCTTTCTAATATATTTTTCCACAAAAATACCGTGAGCAAAAAACAAAAATTTCCTTATTTAGTGGGTTCCCGATGGACTTCACACCAAAAAACTTGGGGGTGGCGACACTTTCAAGTGGTAAACCGAAAAAACGAAGGTAAATGGGTATTTGCAGAAATGGTGGCGGCTTGCGATCCAAATGTTCGTTTTTGGCTCAACGCCGCACAACTCAAAGACCGATCGCTCTGGCAAGCTGGATGGCAGTCTACGCAAGAATTAGAGGAATTAGAAACAGCAGACTAAAAGACAGCGCTATGGGGTAGAGTGAGGTAGACAGGGGTAATGACTAATGGCAACAGGGTAAAATAATGAAAAAAAAGTTGTGTTATTGGTGTGTTTGCTAGTTAGTGCTGCATTGGGCGGTGGATTTTCCGAAGTGTCATCGCAACCAAGGCGATCGATCGCAGCAAAACTCTGTCTGCCGATATTCCAACTCCTGCAGCGGACTTGTCCGGCCTAGCCCTTACCTTACAAGACTTGCCCGCAGGTTTTACAGAGATGCCACCTGCCACAATCAAAAACATAGTCAGCCGTACCCCAAACTTTACACCACCAAGCGTGTTTGGTTATTAGAAGAACGATGAGCAGCAGTTTCAAGTAGTCACAGCATTTACAGCGCAACTGCCCAACCGGAGCGATCGAGCTAAATTTGATGCTGAAATCCGTGAAGGGAGTTTTGCACAACAGTTCTCCCAAGGTTTAAACAGTAGTAGTAACAAGGAATTTCAGTTTGCTAATCTTACCGCCTTAACCTTAGAAGACAAGATTGGCGAGGTATCGGCCGGGTGGACAACTCAAGGAAAAATACAAGGTGTAACCATGAATGTCGAACTCGCGCTGTTTCGGCGGGGAAAAATAGGAAGTTTTATGGCGATTATGTATCTCGACGGCAGCAAACCGAGTGTAACGATTAGCTCAGCCGCGCGCCAACTTGACAGCCGCATCATGGAATTGAAACCCGACTTAACTCAACCGCAATAAGTCGGGGCTGCAAGCTGTAAAAAAAATCAGTTTTCTACCTGCAGAAGAGACTTAGATTAGTTCAACTAAAAAAACTCGTGCACAAATAGCAGATAAACCAGGTTTTTATGGTATTAGTACCGATGAATATCACCAGCAATTTTAGTCGATAGAACCCGGCTTCTGCGTCCAGAAATGATATCATGTCTGTTGAATTGCTCGTTATAAAATTTGGTAGCCCGGTTGGGGCGGGTTTATAAATATTGTGGATGTGAATTACAGATTGTTGGTGAAACTCGCCCCAAGAAGTATTGTGGTTAATTAACCGGACATGATATGACTGAGAAGAAAGAGCTTTGTTGCCAGTAAATTATACCGAAATACCTATGTATGCCTCTGTTTCTCTGTAAAAAGCCTGCAAGATTTACAACAAAGTACCCGTTGTCAATGACCATTCGTTCACGATTGAAGCCGGAGAAATGTTCGGTTTCCTATGTCCCAACGGTGCAGGAAAATCGACACAATTCGGATGCTGACTACCCTGACTAAGCCCAGCAGCGGTTAAATCCAGGTAGCTGGATATGACGTGATGTGGCAAAGCTTGCAAGTGAAACAGTGCATTAGGGTCTTGCTCCAACAAATCAGTGTTGATAATTAGCTTTTAGTATGGGAAAATATTGAGTTTCACGGGTCGATGCACCACATTCCACACTAGATACGGCAACAGTTAATTAAACAGGGGTTGGAATATGTAGAATTAGCAGAAAAGCGAGATGATTTAGTAAAAAAAGTGGGGAGGGGGGAATGAACCAGAGGTTGCAAATTACCAGAGGACTTTTGCACGAGCCGCAAATCTTATTTTTGGAGGAAGCGACGTTACTGTTAGACGCGCAAAGGCGGTGATTGTGGGAAATTATTCGAGATTTGAACAAGCAGGGAATGAAAATGCTGTTGACAACGCATTATATGGATGAAGTGGAGTATTTGTGCGATCGCATCGGCATTATAGACGGCGGCAAGTTAATTCAACTGGGAACGTTGGCACAACTGCGACAGCAACACGGTCAAGGGTTAGTGATGAAAAAAATAGGCGTTCGCTGGAAATATAAGTTTTTTCCTACTCTGGAAGAAGCTAATTTATATCTGGATTGCAAAATGATAAAAATGGAATGAGCGTTCTTCCTTCTAATTGAGAGGATGTTTTTGTATAATAGCTGACTGGCAGACAGTTAGATTGATAAATAGCTAATGGCTAAGTTCGATACTTTAACGTGGAAAATTGGCGATTAACACTGCTATTTATTTAGCCAAAATATCGGAAGCCCGGGAAGCAAAAAAAGTTTAACGCTCTACTTCTAGGGGCTAGGTGCACTATTACGCACCCTATATATAAATTTTATGCGTTCCGGACTGAGAGAAAAAAAATAAAAATGAAAGAGTTAGGTTTTGTCCCTCAACCTAACCTACACTATTAATCATTTGTGTAAGGGGAAGGTTTATTACCAATTCTAATTATTCACGACACGCAAGTTAGTGAGATACGGAGAGCTGTTGTTTTCCTGATTACTTCTTCTTTCTTGCTTCCTCCTTCTTCTTTCAACGTCCCAATTTCTAATTACTAATTCCCAAATGACTCGCTTAGCCACAACAATAGAAGCCATACTTTACCTAAAAGGTCAGCCAGTGTCGATCGCAGAAATTGCCGAGATTGCCAAGTGCGATCGAGCGGAAGCCGAAGACGCCATCATCGAACTCATGTCTGACTCATCCCGCCGCGACAGTGCTTTAGAAGTCGTAGAAACCCCCACGGGATACAGCCTGCAACTCAGAGAAGAGTTTGCCAGTTTAATGCAAACTTTAATACCTCCAGAATTAGGTGTTGGAGCTTTGCGGACGCTGGCTGCGATCGCCCTCAAAGGCGGCATCGCTCAGCCAGATTTAGTTAACTTGCGAGGTTCAGGAGCTTACCAACAAGTGCAGGAACTTGTAGAGATGGGTTTCGTCCGCAAAAGGCGACCGAGTGAAGGGCGATCGTATTGGTTACAAGTTACCGATAAATTTCATCGGTACTTTCAAGTAGACCAACTGCCAAAACAATTGCAAATAGACTTTCAGGCAAATTTGTACCCAAGCAATGACGAGTAGTTTGAAGTAGAATGTAACCAGCCAGAAATTAAGAATCGCCAAATGGTTTTTCACCCTGACTTTGACAGTTCCAATGCCCAACAAACCGCAGTCAATCCACTGCTGAAGTACCTCCAACACCAATCCCCGGAGGTTCTAGCCCGCGTCGCCAAGTCCGTCAGCCCAGAAATCAGAGAAATTATCTCTCATAACGTTCAAGGACTTGTCGGCGTCTTGCCTTCAGAAAATTTTAACGTCGAAATTACCACGGACCGCGAAAACTTAGCAGGTTTGCTAGCTTCAGCGATGATGACAGGCTATTTTCTGCGACAAATGGAGCAGAGGATGCACCTAGAAGAAAATTTAGCAAGCACCAGCTCGATTCCACCAAACTCGCCCAAAGACAAGTAAAAAGATCAACGGGTTGGGGAAGTCAGAAAGATGAAAGTTGTTCAGAAAAATCCATAATCCTGAATCATGGAGGCACAGGGAATTAAGAAACCGGGCTGTTAACCGGATATCCCTGGCGCTACACCGACGATTTTGGTGAAAAAATCCGGTTACTGCTTTCAGGACAGGACTATAAAGCATCACATTTATCTTTCATCCTCCACCGTTTGCAAATACATACCAGTTTCACAAAAGAATGCAACTGTAAGCAAGCTCCAAATCCTTATCGAGTGAGTCATTCCCTATTCTTTAATCGAACCTCGAAAATTGTATTACCCGCCGGCCGGGCTACCCGATAGGGGAAAAGCACCCGGACGTACTTTAATTTTCTGAACTTGACCCAAACGGTTAATTTCCACTTCTAGTTCTTTGCCCACCACAGTGCTTTCCACCCGTTCTTGCACATCCCCGGGAGTGTTCACCGCAATTCCGTCAATTTTTTGAATGACATCTCCGGCGCGCAAGTCCGCTTTTTGAGCGGGGGAATTTTCCACGACTCGCGTCACGGCTACGCCTTGATCGAGGGTAATTTTATTATTATCGAGCTGTTTGTTGAGTTCTGCCTTGGTGGCAGCAGTTAAGCTGACCATTTGAATGCCGAGATAGGCGTGTTCGGCTTTACCATTGGCGAATAACTGATCGGAAACTCGTTTGGCGGTTTCGATCGGAATTGCAAATCCCAAGCCCTGAGCGTCGGCGCGAATGGCGGTATTGATGCCAATTACTTCGCCTTGGTCATTGAGTAGCGGCCCGCCAGAATTGCCGGGGTTGATGGCGGCGTCGGTTTGGATGAAGCGGACTCGCTTGTCGGGGATGCCGACTTGGGAACTCGATCGACCCGTAGCGCTGATAATGCCCACAGTCACGGTATTGTCTAGACCTAAAGGATTGCCGATCGCGATCGCCCACTGTCCCGGTACAATATTGTCCGATCGACCCAAAGCCACCTGCGGCAGTTCCTTAGCATTAATCTTAACAACAGCGACATCCGTCAGCGGATCGACTCCCTGCACCTTACCCTCAAACTCGCGGCCGTCTTTGAGTGTCACCTTGACAGTATCCGTCCCGGAGACAACGTGAGCATTAGTAACGATGCGACCGTCAGAAGTGAGAATAAACCCGGAACCAGTACCCCGCTTGATGCGTTCTTCAGGCTGCGGTAAATTGTCTCCAAAAAACCGACGAAACAAAGGATTTTTGAAAGCTTCCGGCACTTGATTCGCCACCTTGCTTGATGCGTCAATCCGCACTACAGCCGGGCCGACTTTTTCGGCTGCTTCAGCAATAAAATTGGGATTGCTGCGATCGATCGCCCGATTTTCCAGAACTGGAGGAGACGCATAGGGGGGAATTTGCTGGCGCACTACTGGCAAAACCAATCCGGTTTCCAGATTGTTTGAGCCTTGTAGATAGCGATTTCCCAACCATCCCATACCTCCGCCGATTGACAGCAAAGTCACATAAAGGGTCGTTTGCTTAAAAGATAAACTCATTTAATAACTCCTGCTAAATACCTCATCCCCGCAGACACGTTCCGAATCCACCATTTTTGTCTTGGCGACGGGAAGGAAGCGGGGCGGGGCGTACCGCTTCCTCAAGAACATAGCTGTTAACAGGCAGGCGCTGATAGGCATCACAGGCAAAAATTGCCGGATTTTCCATCAGCGATTAAAACTAATAATTCTCATCCTAACTTGGCTTAGCCTGGGATTTACAGTCTGGGGGGTGGCTAGAGTGTTCAAATATGCCGTTTCACTCGACTAGACAATTGTCAATTGTCCGAAATAAATACTTTTTTCTCTACATTATGAGGTTTAAACGCTTATTGCTGTTGATTTCTGCACTACTTTGGTCGATCGCACCCGTTGGGAAAACGGTGGCAAATACCCAGATCCCGCCTGCAAATCTTCCTTCAGGTACACCTGTAGAAAACCCTGACCCCGCCCGCGATTGCCCGAGTCCGGCTATGTCTCGGTTACGCCGCCACACTGTGGCCCAGGGCGAAACAATAGAAAGCATCGCGCGGCAATACAATGTGATTCCTGGGGCGCTGATCGGCATAAATCCGACGTTGCGGGGCGGTCGAGTATCTGCTGGAAGTGCGATCGTCATTCCTCCGTACAGTGGCATCGAGGTAGAAGTGCCTGCGGGCTGGAATTGGCAAAAACTGGCAGAAGCTTACAAAGTGCGCGCAGATTTGCTATTTGAGGCGAATGGGTGCAGGCCTTTGGGGAAAACGGTGTTTGTGCCAGCGGTGAATAGGTCGATCGGGCCTTCTATCAATCCCGATACAACGCCATCGGTGCAAGGATTTCCGCTGCCCGCCCCAGCAGTGGAAGCTTTGCGTTACGGGCGGCAATTGCATCCGGCGCGGCGCGAATTTTTTTTCCACAGTGGCGTAGATTTTTTGGCGTCGGAGGGTACGCAGGTTTTAGCAACGGGCGAGGGAACTGTCGCCTTTGCCGGGCCGCAGGGAGATTACGGGAATTTAGTTGTGCTGAACCATCAAGCAGGGAAGCAAACGCGCTACGCTCATTTGAAAGATATTGCCGTAAAAGTCGGTCAAAAAGTACAGTCGGGAGAAGTTTTGGGAACTGTCGGGATGACGGGAAAACGGGACATTCCGCAAGCTCATTTGCATTTTGAAGTTCGGTACAATTCGGGTTTGGGTTGGGTTGCTGAAGACCCGCTGCTTTATTTGCAAGCGACTATTAAAAAATAGGATAAAAAATAGGATTGGCGGTTGAAGAAGCAATTCAACCGCCCAGATTCTTTTGTGTTGCATGATTTAGTAAAAGCCCGTGGCGAGATTTGAACTCGCGACTTCCTCCTTACCAAGGAGGTACTCTACCCCTGAGTTACACGGGCATAAAAGATTAAAAATCCTCAATTAAAATTTCAACTTTTAATTTTTAACTTTTAACTTTTATGTAAGTTGTGGTGGGCCGGGCTGGATTTGAACCAGCGTAGGCGTAGCCAGCGGATTTACAGTCCGCCCCCATTAACCGCTCGGGCACCGACCCATTTGTACCCACAGTTAAACATCCTAGCAGCTTCTTCTTTTTTTGCAACAATACATCAGAAACTCTAATCCAAAGTAGTGAAAATATAAGTTAAATCTGAGAATGGCATCGGGAAGAGGGCATGGGGAATGGGGAATTGGTAATTGGTAACTCATGACCACAGTCAACACTCAACACTCAACAGACAAGTGACTAATTCACTAATTCCCCGGTTTCTTGCAGGGAGTGCAGGCGGCGGTAAATACCTTGTTGGCTTAAAAGTTCTTCATGGCTGCCAACTTCGACGATTCTACCGCCGTCGAGTACGACGATCGCATCGGCTTCGCGAATTGTACTCAGTCTGTGGGCAATAATTATGGTGGTGCGCGTACCGAGGATATTCTGCATGGCTAGCTGGATCGATCGCTCGCTTTCATAATCCAAACTAGAAGTAGCCTCATCAAAAATTAACACATCCGGCTCCACCAACAGCGCCCTCGCAATCCCCAACCGCTGCCGCTGACCGCCGGACAACCGCATTCCTCGCTCCCCGACCACGGTATAGTAACCTTGGGGCAACAGTCGCACAAAATCGTCTACCTTGGCGATGCGACAAGCATCCTCAACTTGCTCGAAAGTTGCATTTCTGTTTCCGTAAGTCAAATTTTCCAGCAAAGTACCGTTAAAAACGTCTACTTCTTGGTGGACAATCGCTAAACGCTGCCGGTAGCGAGTCACGTCTAAGTTGCAAATGTCTTCGCCGTCGATCAGAATGCGGCCGGAGTTCGGTTCAAAGTAGCGAAACAGGAGTTTAACTAAAGTTGATTTCCCGGAACCCGATCGCCCGACTAATGCTACAGTCTGACGGGGATGAATCAATAGATTCACATCCTGCAAAACGGGTTTTTGACTGTCGTACCCGAAGGTCAAACCGCTGAGCTCAACTTTGCCGGTAAATTTATAAGGCGACGCCGATCGAGCATTTTCTGCTAAATTAACCGCATCAACACCGTCTGGCGTTTGCATAAACTCGTGGAACCGGATCATAGAAGAATAACGCCGCGCCAATAATTCGGCGATAATGCTAATCGGACGCAGTTGGGAATATGCCATGCTTGCCAGGGTGTAGACGGTAACAAAATATCCGAGGGAAATTTTGCCTGCAACCGTGGCGGCTAGGCTAAAACCAAGAACAGAAAACAAACACAACTGGACGATCGTCTGCTGGTATGTCCCCAGGGTGACGTATCCTTTGTGAATGCGGTTGATCACGACTTTTAATTCGCGATCGAGTCTGGTGGTTTGCCTTTTGAGTTCATCGCTTTCTGTCGCAAAAGCTTTGACTGTTTTGATGTTGGTGATAATTTCCGAGTTGCGGCTTTCGGTATCTTCGATGTATTCATCCAGAATTTCTTCCCGCGCAGTCACCTGTTGCAGGCCTTTGAGGGTGAAACTGAGGATAAATAGGAATGAAACCAAAATTAATAAGCCAATCCGCCACTCAATTAACCAGATAACGGCAAAAATGCCGATTAAGCGGACGACTTCGGGGATGAATTCGCCGGCAATTTCTGGGTAAGTCCAAGTATGGTTGGCAATGCCTTTGGCGATGCGGCTGGCAATCCGTCCAGCGTTGTTTTCGTCGTAGAATTCTAGGGGTAAGGTGAGGATTTTCCCGATCGCACTTCTCATTTGATCGCGCCTTGCCCTCAATGGTATCGCCCAGTGGAACCAATTTCCCACCCAAGGCTGTACCGGTGCCTTGGCGACTGTTACCAGAAAAATTATGCCCAGCAAGACGGATAGCGATAATATTTGGTTGGGTGAGTGCTGGGTAACAGAGGCGATCGCTGTTATGAGTTTTTGGGTTACGGTATCTGTAGGTTGACCCGACAATACGTTTAATATTTGACCGATCGCGTAGGGAACAAGCAAATCGGCTAGTGCCAAAACGCTGGATGCGCCTATGCTGTAAACTGCTATTTTCCAGTAGCGACTGTAGTATTGGAAAATGTCCTGAAAGCTTGCCATAAATTCTTGTTGAGATACAACCCTTGCAAATACTTGCATCTAAAATTGCGCTGTCGGCGCGCTTTGTTTACAAGTGTACTACAAAAGTAGTTGATCGGGGAGTCATCTCGGCTCATGCTAGCGACTGGCCCGATCGGGTGATTTATGGCAATCCTTCGATGATCAGCAATCGATCTGCATTCCTGGGCAATAAACTCAAGACTAAGGGTAAAAAAATGCAAAAGACAGAATTTTTCTTAAATTCTGCCTTCTGACCAAGCTTTCTAATTTTTACGTTTGAGTAGCCTGTTAGCTGAAGGTGTAGGCTGATTGCAGCGCCCACCAGATCAAGAAGCCGATTCCGCCGGCAATGACAATCGCCGACATGGCGATCGCAATTGGGCTGTCAGCTCCCTTGAACTTCATGATTCCGCGATTTAAATCTGACATGACAGTGTTCTCCCACAATTCCAGCTTGATTGTAGCTTTGCCGTCGGCGGATGGCTGTGACTCTTCACGGCAATTACTGATTTGGTTAATAATCTGGCTGCTGAAATTTCAGGTGGGGACTGGCTTTGGGGGTTTTTACGGGGTTTGTGAAAAAAACTTACTAAAAAGACTTGACAAATTCCGAGAATTGAGACAATATTGTTAATACCGCAGGAAATGCGGGTGTAGCTCAGTGGTAGAGCGTCACCTTGCCAAGGTGAATGTCGCGCGTTCGAATCGCGTCACCCGCTTTAGAAAATAAAAAAAGTAACAAAACCGGAAAGTAGATCAAGAAAGTTTTCGGTCTACTCCTAAGGATGGTTGAAAATACCTAAGTTAGTGGTAAGATTGAATGCAGAACTTGCAAGTCAAAATTGCCGATCGGACGATATCTCGGAATAGGCAGTTGAAAGCCTTGTGATGGCGGAATTGACAAGTTTGATAAAGTGGATAGGTTAACGATTATTTTTGTAAAAACGCTTTTTTTATCCGATCGCTAGTGCCATCTCAAAAAGCTCCAAAGATTGACTTAAACGATGAGTACCCCTGTCCTTGCCGACGCCGGGGTCGTCTAGTGCCTATAACGTTGACAGAAGCCTTTGGATGCAACCGCTGTCAACAAATATTTGTATTGGACGAAAGTGGATACGTGATTGAGCAACTATCAACGAACTATCCTTACAAGCAGGCTTGGCGGTGGACGGGCAACCAGTGGAACAGAGCGCATCCGGGTTTGAAGGCCCATTACTTGCCACTGGCTTTGGGTATGATATTGGTGCCGCTAGTGATTTGGTTGCCCTTGGCGCTGCACTCGCCGGGCCCGAATATTATTCTGTGGGCAATGGTCGCCGTGCTGCTAGCAATGTTGCCGGCGCTGATGGTATGGCTGGCTTATAGGCGTTAGCTAGATGATAATAGAGGATTTTACCCATTCGTCAGATGCCGCAAATGTGGCGCGTCGCGCTTACCAAGCTTCTTTGGAGTTGGCTACGACAAAGAGTGCTGATCGCGCTGCAGGTTTGCAGGCGATGGCGGGCGCGCTGAAACGGCGGCAAAATGACATTTTAGAAGCAAATACTCTGGATCTAGAAGCGAGTCGGGACATGGCGATTCCCGAGTTGATTGTGGAGTGGCTGAAGCTGACGCCGGAACGGATCAAGACAACTGTGCAAATTCTGGAACGGTTGGGGGAAATGCCAGATCCGATCGGCAGGGTGATCAATGCTTCTTATCAGGTCGATCGCTGTCAGGTTTACTGTCAGTCGCTACCACTGGGGGCGATCGCTCTTATTTACGAAGCGTTTCCCGAATTGGGGGCGATTGCAGCCGGTTTGTCTCTCAAAAGTGCTAACAGTTTGATTCTTAAAGGTGGCAGCGAAAGCTGGCAAACTAATACTGTAATTGGAGAAGCTTTGGTGTCGGCGATCGATGAGGTCGGTTTGCCCTCAGGATGTTTGCAGGTACTGCCGCCGGATCGGGGCGCTTCGATCCGAGAATTGGTCACTCAAGACCAGTATCTCAATTTAATTATTCCCTACGGCAGGCCAAGTTTGGTGCAGCAAGTAGTAAGGTTATGCACAGCACCAGTTTTGAGGTCGGCAATGGGAAATTGTTACCTTTATTGGTCACCTACTGGCAGTTTGGAGATGGCTAGGTGGATGATTTTGGACAGCCATCAAAGCGTTCCCGATCCTGTTAATGCGATCGAGAAAGTGCTGATTGATCGCAACCAAAAGCCTTCTTCCTTAGTCAGGCTGTGGAACAGTTTAAAAGAAAAAGGCTTTCAAATTAGCGCTGATGCGGATCTCGTCGCCGATTTCCCAGACTTGAAGCTGGCGGAACCATACGAGTGGACTCAACCGTATTTAAACAAAACCATCGCGTTTAAAGTTGTCGATAGTTTAGAGATTGCGATCGGCTGGATCAACCGCTACAGCAGCGGCCACGCTGACTGCATTGCCACTGAATCTTACTTAGAAAGTCGCCAATTTGCTCTGGATGTTAACAGCGCCTCAACTTTTATTAATGCCTCACCTCGGTTTTGGCGCTATCAAAATCGGGGAGATGCGATATTTTTGGGAATGTCCAACCAAAAAGGTTATCGTCGAGGATTGATCGGGTTAGATACGCTGACGACAATCAAAGAAATTGTTCAAGGAAACGGACTTTTTTAATTTTACAGGTTATTTAGGATTGGTTATTGAGATTAAACCCAATTGAAAAGTGGGAGAGTGTTATCGATAAGTAAGCCTTTAAGAGGTGTTCCCAAATTATTTTTATAGGATACAATAATATCTTGGTACAAAAATTAGGCAGCCTTGATCTAAAGCAATTTGATCACAAGCTCCCGGATAGCCACAGTGGAGACAGATAAAATATCCGCAGCCTGACAATAAGCCGCCGGATTTATGTGTGGGTTCCATCTAAAAGTGGGTAGGGGATCTAATTAAATTTAGAAACTTATTAAGTCAGATGAAAATACTCTTAGCTATAACATGAAATCCGAAAAATTACTCCATACTCTAGAGAAGACGGCAACGCCTACTTTAGCCGCAGAAACGCTAATTCATCACTCGGTATATACAAAAAAATTGCGTCCGCTGCTTCCCTCAGATGCCTTTGAACCCGATACCAGCAAGTTAGCAATACTATTCATCAACGCTGCTATTTTATTGCTGGGGTGGGGAATTGCTGCTAATCTCGATCGCTGGCCTGTCTATCTTTTATGGCTTTACTTACCTTTAGCCGCGATTATGGGCAATAGTATCATAGTTTTGCTATTTAGCTCCCACGATTTGATGCACGGTAGCGTTCAGAAAAAGTCGCGCCTCACTTATCCGATCGCCTTTTTGGGGCTAAATATGCTGTTCATGCCGCCTACTCAGTGGAAAAATCTGCACAACCTCGTACATCACAATAACACGAATTCTTTGGCAGACCCCGATCGCAACTATCTGTACCAGCAACCAGATACTTGGGGAAAATGGATTCAAAATTTGTTTGTACCGTCAGTTGAAGTCAATCCGCTGTGGTTAATTGTAGGGATGGCCGGTTCGTGGTTAGTGCATAATTTCCGCAATCTTACCTCGGTACTGTTATTTAATGATAAATCAGTGGATTATGTACCGGCTGCTTTTACAGTTAGTGCTAAAGATAGAGGGGCGATTGCCTTTGAATGTGTGGGAATTTTAGCCATTCATGCGAGCATTTTGTTCTACTTAGACTTTCATCCGCTAAAAATTGCTCTCAGCTACATTTTGCCGATCGCAATTGGTCATGCAGGAGCAATGTTTTACATCTATACCAATCATATGGGTTGTCGGATGACCGACATTAATGACCCGCTGATTAACAGTATGTCAGTGCGGGTTCCTAAAATATTTGACCTGCTGCATTTAAATTTTTCTTACCACACAGAGCATCATATTTTCCCCAGCATCAACTCAGATTATTATCCGATGGTGCAAGAGTTGTTGCAAATTCACTATCCCAATCGCATGAATTTAATCGATGCTGGTAAAGCTTGGCGGTTGCTGATGCAAACACCGCGACATTATCAAGATGAGGTCACCTTCACAGATTCGTCTGGTACAATGTGCGTGAATTGCTCGATCGCTGAAGACTACAAAAGCTGAGAATGGGCAAAGGAATTTTATTTTGGGGTGGGTGTCTCGCCCACTCCAAAAATACACTCCTACATACTGATGCTATTGAGTACCAACGAAGGCTTGAGAGCAATGTAAGGAATTACTCGTTTTTGATTGTTGGCATCAATCTTTTGTTCTGCCATATTCAAATTTTGCTGGAACTGTCTCACTAGCAGTTCGATGGGCGTTCCCGCAAAAACTTCGTCGAAACTCATCCCGTAGAGTTCTCGGAAAGATTTATCGTAATAACCCAAACGGTCATATCGATAAGCTGACAAAATAAACATAATTTGCAGTTGGTCAGCCGCTCGTTTGTACGGAGGAAGCAACCGTAAAATGTCCTTTTCCGTAATCAGTTCTAGATTACCCGAATCGGTAATTCTAGGAATGTCCCGGTAGGCGGCCAAGGGCATATTGGCAGCAAAACTCATGTATTCATACTGGGGAAAATTGACTGCTGAATGCTGCGGGCCGCAGGTAAAAATTATAGTTGTGACAATTTTAATTAATTCTTCAACTGTGTTGATTTTGGTTGGCATTCCTTTGACTTTACCGCCCTTAGCCGAAGCTAATTCTTTGGCCCAAGCTTGCAATTCCACATCTTGGGCGATCGCGCTCTCCGTCGGGTAAAAGAAGTTGAGATAGCCCGATACAAAGGTTTCAATCGCATTCCACAGCAGCAATCCATCATCTCGGTAAGGGTAGTGAGGCAGTTGATTTGTGTCATCCATTCCCCGATTTTTCAGTTCTGCGGGCAAGGCAAATTGATCGAGACTCCACGTACTGCACGCCTCTCTACTTATTTCTATTGTCTCTGCCAAGGTGCCGGCTAGCAATTCATCGACGGGCCCGCCGGGAGCGATTAAGTGAGAACGCGCCAGATCGTTATTGGTCAACATAAAGCGAAAGTGCGGTTTCAGCAGCAGACTAAGCGGGTGATTTTTACCCAACTGTCGGGCGGTGACGATCGCGATTGGTTCCATGACAAGATGAGTTCGACCTAAATGGGAACTCATTTCATGGTGATTAGCATCTGCCACTTGTACACAGAGTTTCGCATACAGCCAATCGATAGGAGGATCGAATGGGGTAGAGACATGGCTACCCGGCGTCGGATCTAGTTGAATGGCAATAGGTGTCATTTCGCCGCGATCGCGGATTCCCGTCCACCGCCAAGCGAAAAAAGCCCGGGGTTTTGGCAAGTATTTTCTGCCTTTTTCATAGGTTCCGCCTCCTATTTTCGCAGGTGCGCGATAGTGTTCGTCAGTACCCGTGTAATCGGCAATGTAAATGTTTTTTTGCTGCAACTCTTGGCCCAGATCGAATAATGGGTGCAAACTGGAAAGACCGGCCAGTGCTTGTGCCCGAGGATCGCTCGCATCTAAGAGGCGAAGCACCATCGGATTTGCTCCAGACAGGCGCTGTTCTGCAAAAGAGCGATCGGTTTGGTAAATGTTGGCAACTCCAGGTAGCGGCAGCAGAGTAAAGAAATCTTCATAGTCTTGGAGTTCGTCGAGAGGATCGAGAAAAGTTCTCGCATCGGCGGCCAGCATATTTGCGGGAAGTTCCGATGTTGCTAATATCCGTTCTGCAATATACTTACTCGAAAAATTCTCGACTGGTGGCACATCTTTCAATAATGCCAAAGGTGATAAACTGTCATAGTCAAACTGATAAGCTTTTTGCTGACGATTCAAGGAAGCGTGGCGCTGTTCTTGGTTCGGGTCGTCTTGAGGAAGAGAAGGTTTCATATTGTCTACCATTGTATAAATCTACTCTCTTTTTGTAGTAAAATATCGGACATCATCACTATTGATCGAGGATGGAATTTAAAAAGAATTGTCCACTCTCACGCTTAATATAGGTCTTATTCACCGAGCAATAATCTTATTCCGGATTTTTTTAAACTCAGAAAAATTCCTCAAAAGAAGGCAACACTTCTCGATCTCTCTAAATCCACATAGAGCGGTTTGATTCTCCCGATAAGTAGCTCGCACTCAAGAACCCCGACTGCTCAAAGAAGTCGGGGCTCGTGGTGTTAGGTTTTTTGAGCTGGGTCTACTGATTAGCGATTAGGTATGAGTCAGTAAATATTGACCGTTGCCGTTATATTCGCCGTCGCAACTGGCGAAATTAGTCCCCAACCAAATTAAGTAAAACCGCCAGATGCGGCGAAATTTGGCATAGTCGATGTCGATGCCGTAGTTTAAATCTTTGACTATTGCCTGAGAATCGTCAAAGTTTTTCAGCCAGTTAGCAAATGTTTTGGAGTAATTAGAGCCGTTGATATACCATCTTTTAATGGTCTTGAGGTCTTTATTGTAGCTGGGAACTGCATCGTATTTCCAGTAACGGCCGTGGGGGAAAATGTATTTGTGGGTGAAAACGCTGGATATATTGTTGGGAGTGCGAACTGTGATGATGTGAATGAAAACTTTGCCGTTATCCTTCAGGAAAGAGGCCAGCTTTTGGAAAGCTTTCGTTAAATTACCCACATGACAAAAAACTCCAATGGAGAGAATTTTGTCAAATTTTGTCTCCAATTGGGCGTCGTTCAAATCGCCTTCATATAGGGTAAATCGACCGGAACTAAGGTAGCTTTCGGGGTCTTGCATCTTCTGACGCATATACTCGCATTGGTGGTGGCTCAAGTTAATCCCGGTAAAGGTGACATTGGGGAATTTGGAAAGAATGTAATTGGGAACACAACCCCAACCGCAACCAAAGTCTAAAATATTGTCGCCATCTTGAATCTCTAGCTTTTCAATCACATCATCAATCATCTGAATTTGCGATTGTTCAAGGTTTGCGGCTCCTTTTTCCCACAATCCCATGCTGTATTTAGGATAAATGAGTTTCCCCTCGCCTAGCATCGGATTCAGCATGGCTTGAGGCAAGTCGTACTGAATTTTCATTAAATCCCGCGGCCCTTCGGCTGTATGGTCTGTTTCTGTTAGTACCCATTCGTAGGGTGCAAGCAGGGACGGGAAATGCTTAAAAAAGACGGGCATCCAGGTATCAAAAAGCGATCGCAATACTGAATCTGGGACTTCTAATCCGTTGATGTAAGACTCTGCTACTGCCATTTGCACCGTGTTAACTGCACTGACTCCGAGGCGGGTTGCTCCGTAGGCGATCGGACTTTTGGTATGGATATTTCCTACGAATGGAATGTGGTTTTCGATGCTTTCTAGGGCTGTTGATGAAGTCATGGTTATACTCGTTTTAAAGATGCTGCTATTGTATCTCACAAAAATTGGCTGGTTGTTAGAGAGCAAAAAAGCTGAAACTCTTGCCAAGTAAGCGTTACATACCAAAACTCCCCAAAATCCGAAAAATCTATGGCGGTTGAAGGGGATTTGATAACGGATTTATAGGGGTTTGGGCCATCTTAATTTTATTAAGAATTATGTCAGTCCATTTGAGATTTTAGATTTGAGATTTTAGATTAACTCCACAGCTTGAATGGGGATATTTTCAGGGTGAGATGAAAATTGGAGTGTTCATTTATACCATTTTAGATTTTAGAATTGAAAATAAATGATGAGCTAAGAGTTGGACTCTTGCCTAGAGTTGCTTTCTTTTTTTAAGGTTGTGTCAGTTTGGCGGTTGAGCGGACGAAACGACAAGCAAATGCCGATCGCGACTTATAGTTAAGGAATCAGGGATACAGAAAAAATGCCCAGAAACCGGGTTTGCATACAGGTTCGCTGCAATAACAGATGTCCGCGAGATTCCTCGCTAATTAGCTAGACGCGCCACATATGCCACAGATTCACTATCTGCCGGACGATCGCACGATCGAGATAGACGACGACGATATAATTCTGGAAGCTTCCCTGCGTGCCGACATTCCCCACACCCACATCTGCGGCGGTAGCGCCCGATGTTCGACTTGCCGGGTATTGATATGTCGAAGGTTTAGAATTTTGCTCTCCGCGCACTTTGCCGGAAGAGGAACTCGCGAAAAAATTGCGTTTAGAACCGGAAATTAGGCTGGCTTGTCAGACGCAGGTTGCAGGTGGCAAGGTGATTTTGCGCCGACTGGCGATCGATTCTGAAGACTTGGAATCATTTACTGACGAAATGGCCGGAAAGTTGATTTCTTCTCCTGTGGGTCAAGAGAAGAAAATTGCTATTTTGTTTGCCGATATTCGAGGGTTTACAGCGTTTGCAGAATCGCTGTTGCCCTACGATGTAATTTATGTTTTAAATCGCTATTTCCAAAAAATGGGTTATGTTATTAACCGCAATGGCGGGATGATTAATAATTACATGGGAGATGGTTTTATGGCGCTGTTTGGGTTGGAAAATCCCGACAAGGCGGCGGAACAAGCGGTGAGGGCTGGGGTGGATATGCTGGAGGAACTAGAGAAACTCAATCCCTATTTTGAGACTTTATACCGTCACCGGTTGCGGATTGGGATTGGCATCCACTGCGGTTTGGTCGTTGTGGGGAATTTGGGGGCGTCGAAGAGTCAGACAGTTACGGCGATCGGAGATGCGGTGAATTTTGCCAGCCGGATCGAGGCTGCTAACAAGCAAGTAGGAACAAGTTTACTGATTTCCGAGGAGACTTATCAGGAAGTTAAGGAATTAGCGATCGTCAATCAGTGCGTATCAGTGCAAATTCCGGGGAAAAGTGGCGAATATCCGCTGTATGAAGTAGTCGGGATGCCGCCGCTGCCCGTGGGAATCGAAGAAGTTTCTGAGGTAAGGGAAGGTTCTATTTGGCAAATTTTTGTCAATAAATTGCGGGCTTTGTATGCTGCAGCGTACAATTGGATTAGGAAATTTTGGAGTCAAATTAGAAAACTATAGAGCCACTTTTTTGAGTTGAGTTATTTCCTAGATAAGATGAATATTCCTCAGTCAATAGTTCGCATTTTTCTCATACTCCCAACGGTAAAATAGGGGCACAACTGCGAGATAATATTCCCGGTATTGCCAGTCAAGGAATGCTTTCTACTTTTGGTGGTGGCGTGGACATTGGAGAAAGTCCACAGCAGGCAGCCCTGCGAGAAATGGAGGAAGAAACTTGCCTCACGACCAATGATTACAAAATGGATTTTATCACAACTTTTACTCACCAAAAGACCCAAAAGGATAGAAAGATTTTACAAAAAAACCACCTTTTTTTGGCTAGAGTTAGCAATTGTGATAAAATAGAAATCCAAGAAGGTGTGGGTTTGGTAGTTTTGAGAAAAGATGTAGATTTCGAGAAAGTCAACGCAGGGGAGGGTACTCAAATGGCTTGGAAATTGTTGCAAGAATATTTAAAATAAAAACTCCCACACTACGTTTTTCCCGCGAGGGGACGGAAACTTCAATACAGAACTTCTTTACAATGTTGTCAAATACGAATTCAGATTACGAATCATTACTACAACGAGCGATCGCGATCGCAGCCAAAGCTCATGAGGGGCAGGTTGACAAAGCAGGCAATCCCTATCTCGATCATCCCCTATTTGTGATGGAAAAAGTAAATTCTCTAGAGCAAAAAATCGTAGCGGTTCTACACGATGCGGTCGAAGATTCTGAACTTACACTTGAGCAACTTAGAAGCGAAGGTTTTCCTGAAGTTCTAGTCGGGGCGATCGCGGCGATTACCAAAATAGAAGGAGAAGCTTATGCAGCTTATTTAGAACGTGTGATTGCCAACCCGATCGCACTGCGAGTCAAGATCGCTGATGTTACTCATAACCTCGATCTTCGTCGCATCGCCAATCCGACAGAGGCAGATTTTCAACGGATTGCAAAATACAAAAAAGTCCTCAGTCAGTTGTGTGCCGCCTTAAAGTAATTATTAACCGCAAATATCCGCGTTCATCCGCGTGCATCTGCGGTTAAAAAAATCCCAAAATCCTAAGCCATCACCATCCCCCCATCCACATTAAAAACCTGCCCCGTTATATAAGCCGCCGCCGCATCCGCCGCCAAAAACTTCACCATTCCTGCCACTTCCTCAACTTCCCCATATCTCCCCAGGGGAATATACTTCAAAATCTCATCAGACTTGACATCCTTAGTCATATCTGTAGTAATAAAACCCGGTGCAACCGCATTCACAGTAATCCCGCGAGTCGCCAACTCTTTCGCCACAGTTTTAGTAAACCCAATTACCCCTGCTTTCGCCGCACTGTAATTAGCTTGTCCGGGATTGCCCATTTGCCCAGCAACCGAAGCAATATTAATAATTCGACCGCTTCGCTGCTTCAGCATGATTTTACTCGCAGCTTTCGCACACAAAAATACGCCCGTTAGATTCAAATCAATTACCGCTTGCCAATCTTCCAGCTTCATCCGCAGCAGCAAAGTATCGCGAGTAATGCCGGCATTGTTCACCAAAATGTCAATCCGTCCCCATTTTTCCATGACATTACTGGTGAGTAAATCTACTTGCTCAGTTTTCGAGACATCTGCTGCAAGTGCGACAGCTTCTCCTCCAGCAGCGACTATTTCTGCTACCACCTCATCAGCCGCAGCACTCGAACTCGCATAGTTTACGGCGACTTTAGCGCCCTCTGCTGCTAGGGTTAAAGCAACGGCGCGGCCGATTCCCCGCGACGCACCGGTCACGACAGCAACTTGACCCCGCAATCTCTGAAAAGTCTCTGGTAATAATTCCATAATTGTATCCTCGCAATCTACCAGAGAATTTTGCACTAAAATCGAGCCAGAACCCAAAAAATTATTTTGTCTTATGGCAGTTCAAAAACAGTTCAGCAGTTTTGAAGAGTTACTATCGGGCTCTGACTTGCCGGTGTTGGTAGATTTTTACGCTACTTGGTGCGGGCCTTGTCAGATGATGGCACCGATTTTGGAGCAAGTCAGCGGTCAGATGAAGGACAAGCTGATGGTTGTCAAAATTGACACGGATAAGTACGAACAGTTGGCGTCGCAGCATCACATTTATGCTTTGCCGACTTTGGTGCTGTTCAAAAATGGCGCTGAGGTCGATCGCATTGAGGGAGTGCTGCAAGCCGCGCAGTTGATCGATCGAGTGCAACCTCACTTGTAGCACGAGCCAATTATCTCACACCTAGGGTGCGTCAGCTAATATCTGATTAATTATAAATAAGATAATCCTAGTTGACGCACCCTACTTATGAAGACTCCCAGCCACGCTATTATCAATCTCGCAATTCTCGGCAAACCGCAACTGCCGCAAGCTAATCTAATTATTGTGATCGGCGGAATTTTGCCGGATATTCCGATATTTTTATTTTACTTTTGGGCGAAATACATTGCTCGCTTGCCCGCAGGTACAATTTGGTCAGAAGCATACTATGAGCCTTTTGTGCAAAATATTGTGGCTCTGTTTCATTCAATTCCCCTTGCGGTTATTGGTTTGCTAATTGCTTATTACTTTGGCTTGCAAAGTGTGCAAATTCTGTTTATGAGCATGATACTGCACTCTCTGGGAGATTTGCCTGTCCACAATGACGACGCTCACCGACACTTTTTTCCGTTCAGCAATTACCGTTTTATCAGTCCGATTTCTTATTGGGATAGGAAGCACTACGGGTCAATTGTTTCTTTGGTTGAAATGTTGTTAGTGCTGCTGTCAACTTACCGCGTTTTTGGTTTTGTTAATTCTTATGCTGGAAAAACGTTGTTAATTTTGGTGAATGGTTTTTACTGGGCTGGCGCGGTTTATTTTCAGGTGCGAGATTTATTTAAATTCACTTCTCAAAGATGAAACATGAACTCAAAATTACCAATTAGCAATTACCATCTTGTTAACTACGACGAATATTAAAACAGCACCAATCTTGGCGCTTCCACAGAGTAGCGACAATCCAGCCGTGCTGTTCGAGAGTGTCAGCAATTGGCTTAGCTTGTTCGAGCAAAATGCCGCTGAGCACGCCCCAAGTAGTGGGTTTGCTAATTGCAGTGAATTGCGGGATCAAATCAATGATTACTTCTGCTAGGATGTTGCATATCAAACCGTCGATCGGCTCATCGACCATTTCTTTCAAGCGATCGATACTTCCGAGCTCTGCAACTAACTGCTGAGAATTAACGCGGTTGAGTAGTCTGTTGCTAATGGTCGATCGCACTGCCAGAGGATCAGTATCCAAAGCATAAACTTTTGTAGCGCCCAACAACACTGCGCCGATCGACAAAATACCCGATCCGCAGCCGATATCCGCAACGATGCACTCTTTGTCATCAAAACCGAGCCGCATTTCCAGCGACTCCAGACAAAGTTGAGTAGTAGCGTGAGCACCGGTACCGAAAGCGACACCCGGATCTAAACGCAAAATGACGCGATCGGTATCAGTTGGTAGGGGCAGCCAGGCCGGATTAATTAAAAAGCGATCGCCCACTTCTTGAGGCTGCCAGTGTTCCTTCCAAGTGCTGCCCCAGTCCTCATCTTCAATCAAATCCCACTGCATCGCAGGTAGGGGCAAACCTGCACACAGAGCATCTTGACGCAGCCACAGAGACAGAGCGGCCAAATCCAGCAATCCTGCCTGTTCTTCGGGCAAATAAGCCGACATCAGACAGGAATTGCTTTTGATCTCAGTAGCACTTCCCCTACAGTTAAACCGTTCCAGACGCCAAAAGATGATATCTTCCAGCGCCGGATCGCAAAGAATTCTAATTTCCCACCAACTATGTGCCATAACAATTTTAGATTTTAGATTTTAGATTTTAGATTTGCCCAGGGGAACTGGAGACTGGGAACTGGGGAGTGAGGAAGGAGGATTGGCTAATAGAAAAATTCCCGCTTTCTGGCCAATTACCAACGATCAATTACCCATTACCAATTATCAGCCCTTGCATCCAAAATCTAAACTCCAAAATCCGTCAAAGATTTACCGTGTAAGCATCCCGAATTCCCGGAACTTTTAGGATCTCCGCCAGTATCCCCTCTGGTAGAGGGTCAACGATTTTAGATTTTAGATTTTAGATTTGCCCAGGGGAACTGGAGACTGGGAACTCAGGAGTGAGGGATGAGGATTGGCTAATAGAAAAATTCCCGCTTTCTGGCCAATGACCAATGACCACTTACTCATTACCAATTATCAGCCCTTGCATCCAAAATCTAAACTCCAAAATCCGTCAAAGATTTACTGTGTAAGCATCCCGAATTCCCGGAACTTTTAGGATCTCGGCCAGTATCCCCTCTGGTAGAGGGTCATCAAGGCTCAAAACCATCACCGCATCGCCTCGCACGATTTTACGGCCTACTTGCATACTGGCAATATTGACATTAAAACTCCCCAATTGGGAACCAATTTTGCCAATAATCCCCGGCATATCGCGGTGCAGGGTAAACAGCATATGGTGAGTGGGGGACACGTTGACCGGGAAATCGTCAACGCTGGTAATCCGAATTTCGCTTTCACCGAGCACTGCACCCGTGACTGTGTGTTCACCGAGGGTTCCCTTGGCCGAGAGGTGCAGGGAGCCGGTGTAGTCGCGAATTGAGGCGTCTCTGGTTTCGACGACGCGAATCCCGCGTTCTTTGGCTTCAATGCTGGCGTTGACGTAGTTAACACGCTCTCGCAGGGCTTGGGAGAGCAGGCCTTTGAGGGCGGCAACGACTACGGGTTGGCTTTGGTTACTAGCCAATTCCCCTTGAAGTTGCACATTGAGGTAATCGACTCGGCCTCCGGCTAGCTGGCTGACGAGGTTGCCGAGAGTTTCGGCGAGTTGCAGGTAGGGTTTGAGTTTTTCGATCGAATCTGGGTAAATTCCTGGTATGTTAACAGCCGATCGCGCGGGCAGCCCCAACAGTACATCACGAATTTGTTCAGCAACGTCGATCGCCACATTCACCTGAGCTTCCGCTGTGGATGCTCCCAAGTGGGGCGTTAGCACGATGTTCTGCCCGACACTCCGCAGCGGGGAATCGGCTTCGAGGGGTTCGTGTTCGTAAACGTCCAAAGCTGCGCCGGCGATCTTGCCTTCTTTGATGGCTTCTGCGAGGGCTGCTTCGTCGATGATGCCGCCTCTGGCGCAGTTTATGATGCGGGCCGTAGGCTTCATTTTCGACAGCACTTCAGCGTTAATTAAGTGCAGGGTTTCCGGCGTTTTGGGGATGTGCAGGGTGATGTAGTCGGATTCGCGCATCAGCAGTTCGAGTTCTACCAAGCGGCAACCCAACTGGTCGGCTCTTTCGGTGGAAATGAAGGGATCGTAGGCCAGCAGTTTCATGCCCATTGCTTTGGCTGCGGCCGCGAGGTGGGAGCCGATTTTGCCCAAACCGACGATGCCGAGAGTTTTTTTGTAAACTTCTACGCCGATAAAGCGGTTGCGTTCCCATTTACCACCTTTGACGGATGCGTTGGCTTCCGGGATGTGGCGGGACATTGAGAGCATCATGGCGAGCGCGTGTTCGGCTGCGGCGATCGTGTTGCCTTCGGGGGAATTGACGACTACAATTCCTTTGCGGGTAGCTGCGGGTACATCGACATTATCCACGCCGACGCCGGCTCTGCCGATGATTTTGAGTGAATTCCCGGCTTCAATGATTTCTTTGGTAACTTGGGTGCCAGAACGGATCATTAAAGCGTCGTAATCTGGAATAATTCGTACCAGTTCTTCGGCTGAGAGTCCTGTGTTTACGTCAACTTGCGCGACTTGGGACAGGATGTCAATTCCGGCTTGGTCGATCGGATCGGATACTAGAACTTTAGGCATAGCAAGCAATTGAGTGCAATAGTAAAAATAGACCGAGCGTTGGCGAGCTCAAAGTTGAGACTTATGACTTAGAGCAGTATCTAACAGCTCAGCTCAAGCTTGCCTTTGTGCAGTTTGAATTGTATCTGTATTCGGTCAAGGTCGGCCGTTTTTTGCATGAAATATTTTAGCTTGGGGGGCGATCGGACTCTCTGAATGTCTGAAAAACCCCCAAGTGCTTAGCTAGTATGTCTTTTCGGTCTATAATAGACTTTGGCTATTCAAGCCTAACTATCAGGAATTGTTTTCTAATGAATTATCTTATCGCCGTACTGCCCGATCGAATTCAAGCCGAAGCTGCCTACAATGCTCTGGAAAAAGAAGGCTTGCCCATGAAGCAAGTCAGCATTTTGGGCCGTGGCTACAAAACTGCTGATGAATTTGGCTTGATCGACCCCAACCAGCAAGCGGATAAACAAGCTAAACTCATGGCTGTTTGGCTGGTGCCGTTTGGCTTTATTGCTGGCGTTACTTTCAGTCTGATGACTCAGTTGAAGACTTTTGCGTGGGCGGGCGAAATTGGCGATCACGCGATCGGCGGAGTGCTAGGTGCGATCGCCGGCGGGATGGGCAGCTTTGTTGTTGGCGGAGCCGGGGGCATGGCTTTTGGCAGCGGCGATGCTTTGCCCTACCGCAACCGTTTGAATGCGGGTAAATTTTTGATTGCGGTTAAGGGTACTGATGATTTGACTGGGAAAGCTGCGAAGATTTTGCAGCAGTTTAAACCGGAAAATATCCAAGGTTATACAGAGACTTAAGTTATTTGTTTGTTAACAGTTGACGGTTGACTGTTGACTGTTGACTCGTGTAGTATTTGAAGGGAGTTATGGAATCACCAACTATCCCTCTACATTCTCCCCTAGAATTAACGCTCGAATTAACAGACGAGCAGTTTTTTCAGTTGTGCATTGTGAAACTTCATTAAGTTTGTAAGCATCAATAAACAATAATAGTATCCTTTAGTCAGAGAACTTAGAGAAATGTTGCGAGGAAGTTCTGAATGCAACTAGCAGAGCGGCACATCATTAAATCTACGGAGTACCGTTTCCCTGAGATTGATGACTTAGCTTTTAAATCCAAAAATCTCTACAATGCTGCTAACTACGTCATTCGTCAGAGTTTTGTTTATGGATGGAGTTACATCAATTACAACGAGATGAACAGTTTGATGAAGTCTCATCAAGCATACAAGGCAATGCCCGCAAAAGTCAGCCAACAAATCTTGATGATATTGGACAAGAATTGGAAATCGTTTTTTGAAGCGGTTAAAGCTTACAAAACTGATTCCTCTAAATTTACTGGTCGCCCAAAGCTGCCGAAGTACAAAGATAAGGTCAAAGGGCGAAACATTCTCGTCTACACGATCCAAGCAATTAGTAGCAAACAATTAAAAAAAGGGATCGTTAAGCTTTCGGGTACTCATCTCTCAATCAAAACCCAAGTAAATCCCGATCAAATCTGTCAAGTTAGAGTGGTTCCCAAATGCGATTCTTATGTAATTGAGGTAATATACGATGAACCGGAGTCCACCGCCAGCGACGATAAATTCGTAGCTAGTATTGATTTAGGACTGAATAACTTAGCGGCGTTAACTTCAAATCAGCCGGGCTTTACCCCTCTCCTGATTAACGGGCGACCATTAAAATCAATCAATCAGTTCTACAACAAACGTAAAGCACGGTTACAATCTCAATTGAAAGGAAGTCGCAAGAGTTCACCCCGCATTCAACGATTAACTCGCTGTCGCAACCAAAAAACTGACAATTACTTGCATCATACCAGTCGTTTAATTGTTGACCTTTTGGTCGCCCAACAAATTGGGACGTTAGTAATTGGCAAGAATGCACAATGGAAAACTGAGATTAATTTGGGAAAGCAAACTAATCAAAACTTTTTCAGTATTCCCCATGATCGACTAATTGAGATGTTGGAATATAAAACTCGCTTGGTGGGGATTAAGGTCGTTGTGCAAGAAGAATCTTATACTTCTCAATCAAATTTTCTCGGTTTAGATCCAATTCCTGTTTATGGAAAAACTGATAAGGATGATGTATTTACTGGCAAGCGGATCAAAAGAGGTTTGTACAAGACTTCAGCAGGTCAATTAATTAACTCCGATGTTAACGGGTCTTACAATATTCTGAGAAAAGCAATCCCAAATGCGTTTAGCAATGGGATAGAGAGCTGCGTAGTTCAGCCAAGGCGGGTCAATCCGCTCAAAGTACAAGCGAAAGGGGAGGGACTTGAGGCCTCTCATGTCATGTCATGTCATAAATGACTATACTTTTATTAGCTATGACCTATGAAAATCCTCCACGGGACTTGGATTCCTCAAACAGAAGAGAATTTTATTCAACCTGGAACGTTTTATATTTGGGTTGAAACTACTGAAAAGAAAAAACAGCCTGCTAAGGTTCATCCCCGACAATTGGGGACGGCACAGTTAAGAGAGTTTCTAACGAAAGAAGCCGGGATGCAACTGGCACCAGTCAGCAATACAAGTGCGATGGGGCGAGAATACGCGATCGTCCCTCGGTATTTTTTACTGCCCACTGCCGACAACCAGCCGTTGCCCTCTTTAGAACTAGCGCGATATTTAGAGACAGAGTTACCCGAAACATTTGAGTTGGAGTATTGGCAAGTTGATTGTGTTTCCATCGCCACCCACACTTTGACTAAAGTATTGAACGATCTGCATTTTTTTGCCCTCTACGATGTAGCAGAAGTTCAGTTTGGTTCAGACTTGCTATTTTGGTATCACTACACCCAAAATTTTAAGCAAATTGTTCTGAAAGATCATTATATTCCGGCGTTGCGCTATCGAGAAACTGCTCCGATCGCGATCGCACCCATCGAAACATCCGAACCCGCTGAGAAAGCCACGCGCGGGCGTAAGAAAGCGGGCGAGACAAAAACTAAAACAACTGCAAAAACTCCAAAAACACCTGCCAAAATTGCACCCAGCTTTGAGATTTATCCGGGATGGGAAATTGTTTCAACACAGTACGAAACTGATTTACAACGCTATGTTGAATGGATGCCTTTAGTTTGTGTGTCCGGTTTTCGGAAGATCCAGCTACAAGATACACCAAAGTTCTACGATCGCGAACGGTTGCTGCGGCATTTTTCGGAGTGTGCGATCGCGGAAATTGTCACTCAAACCCCCATCCCAGCATCGTTTGAAAATAAGATTGCGGATTCTTTACTCCAACTCTGCCTCAACCAAACACGAAAAATCGCGCGAGTAAGCCTTGAACAATATCGGCAATGGCAAACCTGGCGCGATCGCATTACGCGCAATCAATCTGCTGACTCATTCTCCCTCTGCTTTCAACTACAATCCCCCGAAAACCCCGAACAGCCTTGGCTTTTAGAGTTTCAGGTGGCTGCGAAAAAAGACCCATCTCTGCGGATGCCGTTGCAGGATTATTGGCGATCGCGATCGACTCAACAAAAACAGTTGCAAACACAATTCGGAGACAACTTTGAGCAACATTTGCTGACAAATCTCGGCTACGCTGCCCGCATTTATCCCCAACTTTGGCAAGGGCTAGAAACCGACAAACCCGTTAACATTTCCCTCAGCTTAGATGATGCCTTCACCTTCCTCAGCGAGTCCGCTTGGGTATTAGAAGATGCCGGATATAAAGTGATTGTCCCCGCTTGGTGGACGCCGAAGGGACGGCAGCGGGCGAAGATTCGCCTGCAAGTCAAAGGGAAGGGCAGCAAGAGCGCTGCAATCAAGGGCAAAGGATTGTTTTCGGCGGATTCCTTGGTGGAATATCAATATGAATTGGCGATCGGGGGTGAACGGGTTAGCGAACAAGAATGGCAGGCGTTAGTAAATAGCAAAACACCGCTGGTGCAGTTCCGAGGACAATGGATGGAACTGGACAAAGACAAGATGCAGGAGATGTTGGAGTTTTGGAAAAAACATCGCCAAGAAAACCCCGATTTAAGCCTGATTGACTTTATGAAGCTGACGGCGGAAGGAGAAGCGAGCGAACAGTTGGAAGTGGAGCGCGATCGGGCTTTATCGGATATGTTAGAGAAGCTGAACGATAAGAGTCGGTTAGAGTTAATTGCAGATCCAGCAAAGTTTCAGGGAAAGTTACGGGATTACCAAAAGCGCGGCGTTTCTTGGTTGAGTTATTTGGAAAGTTTGGGATTAAATGGCTGTCTTGCCGATGATATGGGTTTGGGTAAATCGGCGCAGGTAATTGCTCGATTATTGCAAGAGCGGGAAGTTTTATCTACTACAAAAGAGACCGAAAAAGCGGTCGCACCTTCGGTTCTACCCACGCTGCTAATTGCGCCAACATCCGTAGTTGGTAACTGGCAAAAGGAAATGGAAAAATTTGCTCCAGAATTGCGATCGCTCATACACCACGGCCCTCAACGTTTGCAAGATGCCAAAGCATTTAAAGCCGCCGTCCAAGATTGTGATATGTTGATCACTTCCTTTACCTTGGCGCGCAAAGACGAGAAACTGTTGAGCAGCGTAGCGTGGCATCGCTTAGTAATTGATGAAGCGCAGAATATTAAAAATCCGAAAGCGGCGCAAACAAAGGCGATCTTAAAGTTGCCTGCTACCCATCGGTTGGCGCTGACTGGAACACCCGTGGAAAATCGATTGCTGGATTTATGGTCAATTTTTAATTTCCTCAATCCGGGCTATCTGGGTAAAGAGGCGCAGTTTCGGAAGTTGTTTGAGATCCCCATTCAAAAAAATGGGAGTCGCACGCAATCGGCAGCGCTCAAAAAATTAGTGGAACCCTTTATTCTCCGGCGCCTGAAAACCGATAAGTCGATTATTCAGGATCTCCCCGACAAAGTTGAGCAAAAGCTCTACTGCAATCTCACCCGCGAGCAAGCTTCGCTTTATGAAGCGATCGTCAAAGAGGTAGAACAAGAAATTGACGCGGCGGAAGGGATGAAGCGCAAGGGGATGATTTTGGCGACACTGCTGAAGCTGAAGCAAATTTGTAACCATCCGCGGCAGTTTTTGCAAGATGAAAGTGAGTTTACACCAGAGCGATCGCACAAACTGGAACGGCTGATCGAGATGATTGAGGAAGTCAAAGCAGAAGGCGAAAGTTTATTGGTATTTACGCAGTTTACAGAACTGGGAAGCGCGTTGGAAAAATATATTAAACAAACGCTACATTACAACACTTACTACATCCACGGGGGAACCAGTCGCGAAAAACGGGAACGGATGATTTCAGAGTTTCAAGATCCAGAATCTGAACCTTCGGTATTTATTCTGTCACTGAAGGCGGGCGGCGTGGGAATTACGCTGACAAAAGCCAATCACGTGTTCCATTTCGATCGCTGGTGGAATCCGGCGGTGGAAGATCAGGCAACGGATCGGGCGTTTCGGATCGGACAGGAAAAAAATGTGTTTGTGCATAAGTTTGTGGCGATTGGCACTTTGGAAGAAAAGATTGACCAAATGATTGAGGACAAAAAGAAATTGGCAGGGTCAATTATTGGTGCGGATGAGTCGTGGTTGACTGAGTTGGATAATGAGGCATTTAAGAAATTAATTAGGCTCAATAAAAATGCGGTTCTAGATTAGGAGAAATCAAAAAAAATGTCACAATTTACTCGGACTTGGTGGGGCAATAAATTTATCGATGCGTTAGAAAGATTTACAGATTCTGGGCGACTCGGACGGGGACGTTCCTATGCACGGAATGACAAGGTAAAAAGCTTTAAGATTAATGATGGCTTAGTGATGGCAGAAGTAAGGGGGTCGGTAAATCCTTATTTTGGGGTTTATAAGGAGCCACTCTACAAAACTAAAATTGAGTTTCAGGCGATTAGTCAGGAAAAGTGGAAAGTGGCGATCGCCCAAATGGCATCAAAAGCCAGCTTCATTTCTCGGCTGCTAATAAACGAAATGCCTGACAACATTGAAAATGCTTTCTCACCCCTCGGATTGCACCTTTTACCCAACAGCCGTGAGGACTTTAAAACCACTTGCTCTTGCCCAGACTATAGCAATCCCTGCAAACATATTGCCGGAGTTTATTATTTGGTGGCGGCCGAATTGGACAAAGATCCATTTTTACTGTTTGAATTACGGGGGCTTTCTAAGGAAGTGCTGCACCGCGAATTAGCAAAAACGCCTTTGGGCTTGGCGCTGGCGGCGGAGTTGACGGCTGATGCAGCGGCCCCTGTGGCGGTGGATTCCTATTACACGCAGGCGATCACCAGTGAGGCGCAAACGGTTAGCCTGAAAGAGTTTTGGCATGGTGCGAAGCGATTACCGCAGACGATTGAGGTGGCAGCGCCAAGTGGGGTAAGTGCGATCGTGGTGAAGAAACAGGGAGATTTTCCACAGTTTTGGCACAAGGATGGTTCGTTTATTGAGGCGATGGAAGAGCTGTATTTGCGGGTGAAGAAGAATAAGTAGTTGGGTGGACAATTTTGCTGCCATACTCGATCGAGATCTTGCAAAAACTTTAACTCGAAGACTTCATAGATTTGGTACAATAATCGTGCTCATCATATCAGCTTTACCAGCAACTAAAATCATAAGATCGTTATTTGATGATCTTAGACTATAATTAAAGTAGTGCGACTGTTAAAAAAGTAGACTTTTGAGTTACAGCAAGCTTTGGCAATTTCAAATTAGAATCTAGCATTAACTGATGTTACAAAGAGAAGAACTGTTAAAAGGCATCGAAAACCGCGAATGTGTGGCGCGGGCGATCGACCAAGCAGAACAAGCAATTAAAACTTGGGAAGTTACTCAGACTGATTTTCTGTCGCCACCAGAATTGGCGGACACTCTGACGGTATTTAAGCGCTTAACAGACGTGGAATTAGTGGCTTGGGGCGGCTACCCGCAAGCTGAAAGACAAAGAATTGCGATCGCGCGATCGGAAATCCCGATCGACTCTGCTAGCGTTAACGTTGCTGCGGTAGAAATCGCTGGCAATTTCTTGTTCGATACAGCTTCTCACCGCGACTTTTTGGGGGCGATGTTGGGTACGGGAATTGTCCGCGAGAAAACTGGCGATGTGATTGTTTTGGGAGAACGCGGCGCGCAAGCCATTGTCATGCCGGAGATGGTAGAGTATTTGGAGATGAGTTTGCAGCAAGTGCGATCGGTTCCTGTGCAAACGCGGCGCATTGAGTTGAGCGAACTCAAAATTAGAGAACCCAAAAAGAAAGAAATGACAACCGTTGAAGCATCCATGAGATTGGATGCTGTCGCCTCGGCTGGGTTCGCAATGTCTCGCAGCAAAATGGCCGATTTGATTGATAGTGGCGACGTGCGAGTTAACTGGAAAGACGTTACTCAAGCTAGTTATAATGTCAAGTCGGGAGATTTAATTGCTGTTACGGGCAAGGGAAGATTGGAAATTGGGGAAGTTGCTGTTACTAAGAAGGAACGCTATCGAGTGCAGTTAACTCGATATTTGTAATTTATAGCCCAGAAAGCGGGGTTTTTTACCAGCAATTGAGGACACGGCAGTGCCGTTTCCCTACCCCAAAACATCGTAGCAAGGGCGATAACTCGCCCGCCATCGCCCTTGCGAGGATAAGTAGTTAAGCAAAATTAATTACATAATTATCTCCAAATTCTTTAAGAATTTTTTCTACAGATGAAACAAGAGATTGCCAGCTAGAGTAGGCATCTATTTCGGGAGCATAACAGTTATGTGCTCAGTATAAATACTGATGATAATTTACTGTAGTTTAGACTAACCAAAGATGAGAACGGTGGCAAAAGAAGAACTAGAGCCACCGCGCCAGGAGAGAATGAGGGTGAAAAATAAAACCTATCCACTCCTTAAATGAACAGTGAACGATTAAAGGACTTTCCTGGGAGCAGCATACGAGTTATTGGTGCTGGCCTCATATGCAACAAGAGAGCTGATGGATGCAATGATGACCACTCCGAATGCGTCATGTTTAGCGGAATTTTCACTCAATCCATTATTCAAGCGTCAATGGCCAAGCATCTATGAAGCGTTACAAGACTGTAGACCTGATCGGAAAAAACTGATGTTGCTGTATCTGAAGCAATTACAGAAAGAAGCACCCCCAACAGAACACATATTAGTGGCAATCGACCACACTGCATGGGGGAGACGAGATGCCAAAACGTTAAAAGACAGAACCCATGAATATCAGAGGGGCTCCATTGTTGGACAGGGATACAGTACAATTGCGTGGATACCTGAAGTACAAGGAAGTTGGGCATTACCCCTACTTCATGAAAGAATTAGTAGTGGGTCTTCACCCATACTTCAAGCAGCTTCCCAACTCAAACTTGTCTGTGAACAGAGTGTCAACAAGCGTTTTAGCAGTTTTGGATGCTGAATATGGAAATGCAAGTTGGGTGCTGGCGCTAACGCAAGCTTCCATCCTTGCTGATTGTTTAATGAGAGTCCGAAAAAATGCCTGCTTATGGTCAGCACCACCAGCTTATAGTGGTCGCGGTAGACCACGGAAACATGGGCAAAAAATGAGACTCAACGACGCAACCACATGGCTCGAAGCTGATACTACGATTGAAATTGATGAACATCCAGATTTGGGACAAGTCCGAGTCAGACAATGGATTAACTTACATTTTTATCGTGCCCCTAAACAAAAAGTCAATTTAATCCTGGTGGAAAGAATGAAGCCCATGTCAAACGGTCAGCCGTTTCCACCCTTATGGTTGGCTTGGGTTGGAGAACGAACTCTACCCAAGCGAAACAGTTTGGTTTAAGTATTTACAACGTTTTGGAGTGGATCATTGGTATCGATTTGCATTCGCAACGATTACATTGGACATTGCCTAACTTGAGAACTCCCGAACAATGTGAACGGTGGAGCGATTTAATGCCGTTGATGAGTTGGCAACTCTGGGACGGCTAGGGATTTAGTGGTTGAAAATATACTACGCGGGGCAATCTGCTAATATCAATGTAACTCCTGGACGTGTTGCCCAATCCATGTTGTCGCTTTTAGTTGACATTGGTACTCCTACTAAAATCCCTAAACATAGGGGAAAATCCCCCAGGGGGAACGCATCTTATTGAACACTGTTCATAAGTGGTGAGTATATTGTGAGATAAATTCACCATTCTTAGAAGCTACCGACAGGCTTTGTAATGACTTTTTAGATAAAATAGGAACTGATTAATGGTGGTTTTTACTTAATGCTAATTTTGAGACAATAAAAATATTACAACCACTGTTTATACCAGGGTAAACGCATCTTAATTTCAACCTAAAACATGATAAGATTAAGTATTTAGCTAAATCAAGTGCGTAATTCATA